>CAZLRN010000488.1:0-3575 GCA_964561715.1 uncultured Spirochaetales bacterium | reverse complement strand
GGTAAACGCTGTTGAACAGATTCCGAGCCACATTGAGCTCGGCGAAAAGCTCCTTGTAAAACTCGATTGAAAACGTCGGCGGAATGAGCTTGGGTTCGAGGGAGACCAGTGTCTCTGGGGTCTTAAAAGTGCAGGAAACCATCCAATAGAAGGGGAAAATCATCAAGACGAGGATGAAGACAACGGCAAAATTGACTGCGTAGATTTCCAAGTGTTTTGCCTTCAAATCCTCTCTCTCCCTATTCTATTTTTCCGAGCTTCAAATAGATAAAGCTCATTATCAGAAGGATCACAAACATGCTGACCGCTATAGTTGCGCCGAAACCGAGCCTGTACCCGCTGAAGGTTGCTATATAGGCATAAATAGGCGCGGTGGTCGTGGCTCCTGCTGGCCCTCCCTGAGTAAGAATGAACGGCAGATCGAAGAAATTGAAATTCCAGATCGTTCTCAAGATGGCTACTATCATGATAACCGGTTTGAGAAAAGGCAACGTAATACTGAAAAGCATCCTCAGTCTGGAAGCTCCATCGATTTGCGCTACCTCATAAAGCTCCTCGGGGATTCCCTGGAGGCCAGCCAGTAGCATAACGACGACCAGGGGAAGCCCCCTCCACAGGTTCGTCACGATAAGCGATGCCATTGCGAGACGTGGCTGAGCCAGCCACGGGACTGAATTCTTGATAAGACCTAGCAATTTGAGAAAATGGTTGATGATGCCAAAAAAATCATTGAGCATCCATTTCCATATGAGAGCAACGGCCACTACGGGAATCAGCCAGGGCAGAACTACGAGTCCTTTGAAAAACGTTCTCCATATAACCTTTTTGTGATTGAGAAGCAAAGCCACTATTAGGCCGAAGAACAGCTGCGTGGAAACTGAGGAGAAGGTAAATATCAATCCAGTCAGGATGGCGTTCCAAAACGCGCCGCTAGAAAAAAGCTCCACGTAGTTCCCAAGGCCCACAAAGGTACGATCCTTCAAACGGATGATCTTATGAAAGTACGTACTGAGATAAACTGAGTAGACTGTCGGGTAGATGATGATGAAAAGAACAATGAGAATTGCCGGAGCCAGAAGAAGATATCCTTCAATCTCCTGCGATCGCTGTCTGGTCATATCAGGAAGCCTTTATTCGCAACACGCTATAAGTTATCTAATCCGATTTTTCTCTTTTTCAGGCAGATTATAGACACCGCATAATAAGGTGTCAACTAAGGGTGGTCGGATCCTTGTATGGCGCTGTTTGACACAAAAGGCTTGATTGGATAATAACCATGAGAGAGAGACGACAACCAGATCATCGTTTCCGGAATCGAGAACACAACGACGGAGGGAGTTTAGCGAAAATGCTGAGGATCCTCATCACAGGCGCGAATCAGGGCCTGGGACTGGCCCTATCGAAGCTTTACCTGCAGCGGGAAGAAACCGTATTTGCAGGCATTCACAGCGCCTCATCAGAAGTGGAGGCTCTGTTAGAGCAGTTCCCAGATCGCTATTATGCTTTCGACCTCGAGGTGACCGAGGAAGCGGTGGTTCGGAAATTTCGTGATCGTGTGGCCAAACACACGGACCACCTGGATGTGATCATCAATAACGCGGGCATCTTGATCAGAGAGACCTTGGACAATCCGGTAGAGGAGCTGGATTTCGAAAACATGGAAAGAACCTTCCAGGTCAATACCTTCGGCCCGCTTAGGGTCATAAAAACCTTCCTTCCAATGCTTTACAAGGGAAAAGAACAGATCATTGCCAACATATCTTCCAGATCAGGCTGTCTTTCGGAATGCACCGACTCCTCTTGGTACGACTACTGCGGGTCCAAGGCCGCGCTCAACATGGCATCCAAAATCCTTCAAAATTACCTCAAAGGGAGAAAGATCAAGGTTCTGGCGATCCACCCGGGATGGGTGAGATCGAGAATGGGCGGACCTCAGGCGGCAATCAGCCCCGAGGAATCGGCAACCGGGATCATATCGCTGCTGGAAAAGAAATGGAACGTCGATGATCCGATCTATTTTGATTACACCGGCCGACGGATGCCTTGGTAGCTCCTGCATTAAAAAGGGCTAAGAGAGGATTACGCCGCTCTTAGCCCTTGGCTAAAACCTAGGTGAGTTAGAGTGAAATCCCGCCCTACTTTCTCAACATATTCTTGATTGTTTCTGTACCCTTTTTGACCGCCGCTTCAGGAGTCATTGCACCGGTTACTATTTGATTCAATGTATTTGGCAGGACCAGGCTCGCCTCGATTTCGCCCGAAACTTCCACAGGTTGGTAAAGCTGAGCGATTCCTGCTCCGTTTTCGAGGGCTTCCGGCGCGATCTTCAGGACCGGTTTCAGTATATCCGGCATCTGTTCTTCATATTCTTTCATCGCCAGCACAGGTTTGTACGCGGGAAAGTGGAGATAGGGGAAGGCTAACGTGAACTTCAAGAGGTTTTCGTCTTTAAAGAAGAACCGTGTAAATTGCTTCGCCTCTTTCACCTGTGGGGTGTCAAAGACCGCCAATCCCACCCATCCCGTGCCGGCGCCTCGACGCACCTTCTTGGGAACGAGCATATATTTCACATCATTTGCTATTGCCGGGTTTTCCTTTTGGACAATACTCAGAATGTTGGGAGTCTCGTAGTAGAAGGCAAACACGCCCTTTGCATAGAGAAGCTGAACCTCAGCCTGGTCGTAGGAGGCGGCTCCCGACGGCGCATATTTTTTGATGATGTTTGCCAGATAGGCGAAAGTCTCAACGGTATTTTCTCGATCGAAAGTGAAGTTCCCGTTTCGATCGAAGATCGTCTGTCCGTTCGTTAAAAGCCAGGCCCATATCGGCTTTCCTCCGTGGATGTTGAAGGGAACGGAGTAGGAGTATCTGTTTATCGCGGGATCGGTTACTTTGGCGCAGACGTTTTCGAACTCACTCCAGTCTTGCGGCACAGCCAGTCCCTTCTCTTTGAACCAGCTTTCCCGATACCACAGACCGTGAGGAGTAACGTAGATGGGCAGGCTCCAGATCTTGCCGTTCAGCGAACTCAAAACCGAGAGGGAGGTGCCTGTAAACTGGTCTTCGCCTCCCAACTCCGCTACCACGTCTTCCAACGTCACGATTCCCCCTGTGCCGGACAACGTTTGAGGCGCGCCCTGACCGATCGTACCCAGCGCCGGCGCATTGTTTGCCGAGATGGCAGCGATAATCTTGTTCAGGTAATCACCCCACCCCGTTACCACCAGATTTACTTTGATATTGGGAGTCTCCTGCTCAAATTTCGCTATCAGCTCCTCCATCACTTCGACGCGCTCTGGTTGAGAGAGGGTCGACCAGAAATCGATGGTGACAGTTTTTTCTGCTGCCGCTTCGGCTTGCTTCCCTGCTGCAAAGACAAACGAGCACGAAAAAAGCAGCAAGAGGAGAGCCAAGAAATAAACCCTTTTCATAACGTTCCTCCTAATTGAAGTTTGTCCAAGTTTATACCGTATCTCCTCGGTGGTCAAATATCCCGTTCGACGATTCGTATCGTTGGCTGCGCCCACAACCCAAACAATTTAGCCTATTTTCTATATGCAGCCAACTGCTTGCAG
>CAZLRN010000487.1:0-3576 GCA_964561715.1 uncultured Spirochaetales bacterium | reverse complement strand
GCCGATACTTATACTAGCAAACAGAGAGGGACAAAAATACAGAGAGGGACCGATTTCATATGGAATCTTTTTTTCACCGCAGCGAAGGCGACCCGTGTTTGATCGTGGCCGAGCTGGGCACGGGGCACGGCGGAAATCTGGACAGAGCCTTTGAGTTGATCGATGCCGCCGCCAAAGCGGGAGCCGACTGCGCTAAGTTCCAGCTCGTCATTGCAGATGAGATTCTGCATCCCAACACGGGGTTGGTCGATCTGCCGGGAGGTCCGGTTTCTCTCTTCGAGCGCTTTCAAGAGCTGGAAAGGGACGAGGATTTCTACCGAAAGATCAAGGATCATACGGAAAGCCGAGGGATCGGTTTTCTGTGCAGCCCCTTCGGCATTCGAAGCGCCCGGATTCTGCGCTCATTGGGGTGTGAGGCGCTCAAGATTGCCTCTCCTGAGTTGAACCATCTGCCGCTCCTCGAAGAGGTATCCAGCTACAACCTTCCCCTCATCCTCTCCACAGGAGTCTCTACCCTCGGAGATATCAAGCGCGCCCTCGCCATCGCCGGCGGGGCGGTCACTCTACTCCATTGCATCACCCAGTACCCGGCCCCGGAAGAGGAATACAACCTTCGATTGATACCCAATCTCTCGGCCATATTCGATGTTCCTGTCGGTATATCGGATCACTCGCTGGATCCCGAATTGATCCCAGCGGCTTCCGTAAGCTTAGGCGCCCGTATCGTCGAAAAGCACTTCGCCCTCTCCACTGACTCTGGAGGTCTAGACGATCCTATTGCTCTCACTCCAGAGCTGTTTTCCAAAATGGTCGGTGCAATAAGAAAAGCGGAAACCCTCAGGAACGAGGAAGGCACCCAGGCCGCTATCCAATGGCTCAGTCGGAGGTTCGGCGAAGGGCGTGTCAAACGAGTTCTAGGATCCGGGAAGAAAGAGCTCGCACCTAGTGAGAGAAATATCTACGGCAGATCAAACCGATCCCTTCATGCCCTCGATACGATCCAAAAGGGGCAAATCATCACAGAGCGTGATGTCGCACTTCTGCGTACAGAGAAGAATCTCCGTCCGGGGCTTCCGCCAGAATACCTGAATCTCGTGCTAGGCAAACGGGCTCTTCGAGCCATACCCGCCGGTCAGGGTGTGGTCTGGGAAGACCTGCTTTGATGCGATCCCCACAAGGCCTCCTTCAGACCGGAATTTCGTTCTATAGGGCTGGCAATAGCTTCCCGGATGGCTGCTTCACATCCCCAGACCTCGATCCTTCGAATCGCTCGGGTTATGCCGGTGTAGAGCAGCTCCCGCGTCATAACCCGCGTGCGACTTGGCGGCAGGAGTAAGAGAACCTCCTCGAATTCAGAGCCCTGGCTCTTGTGCACCGTCATTGCATACACCGTCTCATGTTCGGGGAGCATCGAGGGGCGCATCGCCTTCAGTCCCCCTTCAATATCCTGAAAAAAAACAGCCTGTGACGATTCCGCTCCGGCTGCGGGCGACGCGATTCCCACATCGCCGTTGAAGAGCCCTGTTCGGTAGTCATTCCTGGTGATCAACACAGGTCGGCCCTTGTACCAGCGTTGATAGGCGTTGATCAATCCCTCGCGCTGCAACCAGCTCTCGATAGCGCGGTTGATTGCTTCGACTCCGAAGGGACCATTGCGAAGCGCACACAAAACACGGAATCGGGCGAATCGCTCGAACGCCTCGTCGGGGGAAAGAGCCTGAGTGTAGTCCCTGAAGCCCTCGACGATACGGGAAACCAGAGAATGAGGCCACCGCTTTGTAGCTGGCTGCTCTCCAAGCGCAATCCACTTGAACTCCGAAGCTGGAGCTTCGCGCATCAGTTGCACGGCCCGGTCCGCCTCCCCCCTGTTCACCGACCGGCTAACCGAGGCAATCATGCTCGCGTCACTGATACGATAGCTCTTTTCGAGAAGCACGATGCAGTCCCGCAGCTTCGATCGAGCAGCTGATTGCCCCCGATGCTGCTTTTGAGCCTGCTCGCGGTGCTCATCGACCTTGTCCCGGAGCTGACCTTTCAGTCTGACCATCTGGGTCTCGAAATCTGTGCTTCGAAAATCGATTCCGGCGCACACATCACCGAGAACAGCACCCGCCTCGACGGATGAGAGCTGATCCTTGTCGCCAAGCCAGATGATTCGAGTCTTTTGGGGCACGGCTTCCATGAGCCGGGCCATCAAACCAAGATCCGCCATGGAGGCTTCGTCTACTATCAGCACATCAGGATTGAAGCCTGTAGCCGTGGCCAGACGCCCTAAGAGCCGGTGCACCGTACCACCCTCCCAGCGTATCCCTGATCGTTCCAGGAGAGATTCGGAGAGATTCCGGCCCACGGCTGCGACCAGGCGTGCAGCGGCTTTTCCCGTGGGAGCCGTGAGAGCCACGGTCAAACCGTAAAGCGATGAGCCTCGAGGATTCTGTTCAGCTAAAAGCTCCAGTATTTTGGAGACGACCCAGGTTTTTCCAGTTCCTGGCCCACCGGAGATAACGCAGAAACGTCGCAATGCAGCCGTTAAAACAGCCAGCTTTTGATAATCCGCCTCGTTGTTTTTGTTTCGAGGAAAGAGCCGGTTCAGGTCTCTCTCCAGCTTCTGAAGATCGACATCCGCAATCTCCTGGACTGCCAGCTCAGAGATTCGTGAGGCCAGGATGGCTTCGTAGCTCCAGTAGCGCTGGAGGTAGAGCCGGCCAAAGGCGTCCAACACGAGAGGCTTGATTTCTCCCGGTTTCCCGACAGCCGAAGATCGCTCGAGCTCTGTAATCCAGCGATCGAATCGAGGGCAGCGTATCGCTCTCTGCTTCTGCTCAAGGGGGCTTGTAGAAGGCTCCGGTTCGATCTCCGCGAGGGATTTCCCGGCATATTCCCTAAGGTCCAGGCACACATTGCCTTGTCCCACAGCCCTGCTGACGAGGGCGGAGCCCAGCATCAGAGCTTTCGAAGACTCAGTTGTGAGGGAGACGAGGAACCGAGTAAAATGAATATCCAGTTTGCGAAAGAGTCCTGTGGCCTCGAGCTGCTCGATCATCTCTCGTAGCCCCTTACATATCGATCGAGTATCTGGATCAGGTTTTCATCGGGCCGATCCTGAAACAGACCATAGTCAGGGCCGTAATGAGGATCGATACCCCTAATAAAGAGATAAAAGACACCTCCGAAATGGCGGCTGTATTCATACTGATGAATGTGCTGAGCCAGGAACCTGTGGAGGGCCAGGCTGTACAGATGATACTGAAGAACATAATGCTCCTCTACCATCACATCCGCCAAACTATCCCGATGATAGGACTCGATCTGGGATCCCAGGTAGTTGGACTTCCAGTCAACAATGTAGTATCGATCTTCATATTGAAACACGAGATCGATATAGCCCTTGAGGAATCCCTGAACAGATGAGAAACCCATCTCCAGAATCTTCTGATGAATCCTCTCTCCTTCGAGTGGACTCTGCTGTGCCTGCCTCCCGCGCTCTAAAAATACCCGGGCAAGCCCCGTGGGATCGATTGCCTCAAGAGGAAAGAGAAACTCCATCTCGCTCAGCCGGGATTCCATTCCGATTCT
>CAZLRN010000486.1:0-3586 GCA_964561715.1 uncultured Spirochaetales bacterium | reverse complement strand
GTTAGGACACCGGGTTTTCATCCCGGCAGCAGGGGTTCGACTCCCCTAGGAGATGCCGAGCCGCCGAGAAGATATTCTAATTCTTTCGGCGGCTTTTTTTCGGCAGTCCTCTGCAGTCCTCTTCACTGTAAAGTCGAAGCACTGGAGCACCGCCGCCAAGAGCCCTTGCCCGAGGATTGGCTATGGTGATTGGCTGCAGTCTCTTACTTGCGAATTCTGTCATTCTCTTTTATAGTTTTACGGAGCCTCCCATGAATAGAGTGTTACTCAATGCTGCCGATCTGGACGGATACCTCACAGATAGCGACAAGAGAAATCTGCAGTCTCTCGAGAAAACCTATGAGGAGGCTGTTCGCATCTTTCAAACGTTATCCAAAGAGCACAATTATGATAATGGTCCTGAGGCCAGCCATATACCCACAACTGGCGACTCATCGAAACGGTTGATCTCTCTCTATCACGAAATGGGCAACGCCATGGAGCGTATCATTGAGAGAGAGCCGAGAATTTCGGTTTATCCTTGGCAAACCCCGCCAGTGACACATGGAGAGGTTTCACGCCTTATCGCCAAATTGCGGGATATAAAAACCGGTCGCCATGAGTTCATCTATTATATTCAGAGAGCCTATGAGCTGCTCTTCAATCTGGCCTACGGAAGCATCAATGAACAGCGCCGAAATCATCTCATTGTGCGAACTCCCATCACTCACCCGGTTCAGAACTTCGCCGTTCATAGGATTCCCTATATCGATCAAGAGATAAGCAATGTGGTGATGTGTGTGATGCTGCGGGGAGCCTTGCTGCCTTCTATGATCATGTCAAAGGAAATTCAGGAGTACTCCTCCACCGGCCATGTTCCCCCCTTTGCGCTCTTCAAGGTTTCGCGGAATGATGAGAAGGCGGAGTCCGATATGGAGTATATCCTCGACCTTGACCGGTCGTACTTCGACTTTGCAGACCTCGACGGAAGGGATTTGATCTTTGCCGATCCAATGAACGCCACAGGCGGGAGTCTCGTTACAATCGTCACGTATCTCATAAACAGCGGCGTGAAACCCAAGTCGATTCTTTTTTTTAACGTGATCGCGGCGATGAAGGGCAGCCTGAGAATTGTGCGAGCCATAGATAGAGCCATTGTTTACACGTTGTGGATGGATCCTGTTCTGAACAGCAAAGCCTATATCCTGCCTGGGTTAGGTGATGCGGGAGATCGCATCAACGGCCCGGATGATCCACTGCACGCACGAGATATCATCCAGTTGATTGCTGAATATGGCTCAACGATTACTTCCCTGTACCGCTCCCAGGTCAAAAAGATAGAAGAGACTGTATTGGGAACCCATGACCAGTGACATCACCAAAGCCATTCGACTTTTCTTCCGATTTATCCTGTTTCTTTCAGTGCTTTGGGGGTGTGCGTCCAATGCGCGTCATAACCTGGCAGTTGAGTACTATAATCTCGGCAACGCCTATTACAAGATCAAGGACTTCGGCAAAGCTATAGAGTTTTTCCAGAAGTCAATCGAGCAGGATCCCGAATTGCTTCATGCCCATTATAATCTCTCTCTGGCGCTCATTCAGCAAGGCCGCGGCGCAGAGGCTAACGAGGCTCTTGCGGAGATTTTAAAAAAAGATCCTGACAATACGGCAGTTCTTCAGATTATCGGATATTCCCTATACGTTCAGGGAAAGGGAGAGGAGGCACTGGAGATTTTTGACAGGATCTTGGAGCTCCAAAAGAATGACCTCAATGCGCTATACAATCGAGCAATCGTGTTATGGCAGCTCAACAAGAAGCTTGAAGCGGAAAGGAGCTTTAGGGAGCTGTTGGCGCTTGTCTCTGCTGACAACGAGGATCTTTATCCCGATACCCTTTTCAACCTCGGAAAGCTTCTTCTGGAGATCGGCAATCAGGATGAGGCAGTGAAGTTTCTGGAGGAGTATGTCGAATGGAGAAGCGACGATATTGAGGGACTCGGGATTCTGGCAAAGGCATACAGAGAAGAGGAAAGCTACGCAAAGGCACTCAGGACGTACGAACGCATTCTCTCGCTGAACGAGAAGCAGCCCGATATATGGATGGACAAAGCGGAGATTCTGCTCACAAAAGTGGAAGATCCTCTCTTGGGATTAGAGGCTGTAGATCAGGCCATTACACTGGGATTCAGTGACAAGAAACGTCTTAAAAACCTATTGGAAGATCCGGGCTTGGTTGAGAAGGAAGCGCTCAAAGGAGTATTGGAACACTGGGATCTGTTACCGCCGCAAGAATAGAGTGCGGCTATGCACTAGCTTGCCAAAACATTTTTGGCCTGCCTGACGACATCCTCGGGGGGGAGTGAAGCGTCTATATCGTGTAAGAGACCCTTCTCACTGTAGTACCTGATAAGCGGTTCTGTCTGTTTTTTATAAACGGTCAATCGATTTCTAATGGCGTCGATCTTGTCGTCGTCGCGAGTGATTAGCGCTCCGTGTCCCTGATCACACTCCTCATCGGTTTTGGGAGGCATAAACTCCACATGGTAGATCGTGCCGCAAACGGGGCAAAGCCTTCTACCGGATAACCGTCTAATGACCTCCTGATCGCTGACAACGAGATTCAAGACTTTATCCAACGTTACAGAGTTCGCAAGGGCCTCAGCCTGCTCTCTGGTTCTGGGGAATCCATCCAGAAGAAAGCCTGCTTGAGCATCCTGGGCTTCGATGCGGTTTTTAACGATCTGAACAGTGATATCGTCGGGCACGAGTTCCCCTGTTTCCATGATCGCCTTCAAGCGCAAACCCAGTTCACTCCCGCTGGCCGCCTCGTTTCTGAACAGATCACCAGAAGATACCGCAGGTATGCCATGCTCTTTGGAAAGTTGCTTTGCCAGCGTTCCTTTGCCCGCTCCTGGAGGACCCAATAGCATCAGTTTCATTCACTAAATCCCTTTCGCTCCAGCTTATATACTGTCTGACACTCTTTAGAACAGATCGATTCTGTGACGCCTCTAGTGAAGTAGCGTCCACAGTTGACACAGCGTGTATAGCGGTTCATGCATTGCTCCGAGCAGAATGCCCCTCTAAAGAGGTTTACCATAGGCTTGTAGATGCCACAGGTGAGGCATCTTCTGAAGGCCTGAATTCGCCTCGATCGTCCCCTTGCGACCATTTCGATCCTCGAGTCACCCTGCCTGAGTGCTGTTAACAAACATCTTGTCCGGATCCATAAAGCAGGGATTCTACCCCCAATGATTCACTAGAGACCATTGAGGCACGGCTATTTGCCTTACAGAGAAATGATACCCCACATGAACGGGATTTTCCAATGAAAAACGTCGCTCATATGGCAAAAGCCTGGATTTTATCGGCTCCGGCAAATATTGATGAATATTTGGGGCTATATAGTTGACATTTATTTTAGCAAAAGTTAGTATATAAATTCGCAGCTTTGGAATCGGGGATACAAACGAAAAAGGTATCCAATACCGGCAAGCTGCTAAACAGCACTACTCGAAAAAAGGCATCAATTTGCCGACGAATTTGTTGATTTGCTGTTGACAAGGGGTTGGTGAGTTTTGTATATTTCGCTTTGCGCCTTCTGGAG
>CAZLRN010000485.1:0-3625 GCA_964561715.1 uncultured Spirochaetales bacterium | reverse complement strand
ATTACTTCGCAAAATCTTGTTGAAAAAACAAGATTTTGCTCCATAATTGCATATTACGATGCCGATGGGCTCAAGCCCTTCTATCATGCACCAACCCCTTAGGATCCGGAGGATTTCCTGCGTCAGGTGACGGCTGCCATCGAGCGCGCCGCCATTCCCTGCGCTCCTCGAGGAATAGGGATCGGTTGCCCCGGCCCTTTGAACCAGGAGACCGGCCAGGTTCTGTCGCCGCCCAACCTTCGAAGGTGGGATCGATTTGCTCTCGTGCAACGCCTCAATGATCACTTTCATATACCAACCTTCCTCGAAAACGACGGAAATGCCGGTGCATTGGGGGAGTCCATTTTCGGAAGCGGTCGTGTGTACAGGAGGGTTTTTTATATGACCCTGAGCACGGGTTTGGGAGCCGGATTTGTGTTGGACAGAAAGATCTACCGCGGAGCCCATGGCCTAGCCACTGAGATCTGGGCCTTTGACCAGGGACTCTTCCCCGTAGCAGACCGGGAGGTCATTATAAACGATATGGGCTCGGGCAGCGGAATGATCAAGGAGGCGCTTCGATACATCCAGGCGGGAGAAGAGACAGAGATACCTCCCACGGTAGCAGACTCACGCATTATCCTCGAGGCCAGCGAGCGGGGAAATCGGATAGCGGAACTGAAGACTACGCCGATAGTGCGGGCCCAGTTAAGCGAGGATGTGGTGCTCTACGGAGCCGTAGGACTGGTCATAGAGTGTCTCAAGACGTCTTGATCTACCGTTCGTCGGCTCGGCCACACCACTGAATTCCCCGCTCAATGATCTGTCTGAAACGGGGATGAGAGTACGCCTGGTCGTCGTGTCCCAAAGTTAGACAGAACACTCGTGATTCTCCGAATTCCCGGGTCCAACCAAGGGTTTTCATGCTCTTGCCATGGATAGCTGTCAACACGACGTGACAACCTTCCCCGGCATCGTTCATGACATAGGTTTCATCGACCATTTCCCAGCTCTCGATACCCTTAGTGATAAAATGCTCCGGATCGGCGATCTCAACTTTGAAATTCTGATCATGATAAAACTCAAAGGATCGATCCTGAATCCCGATGATTTCGGACCATCGGGACCATTTTGGAAAAGCCAGCAAGGCGTGGTGAAGGATAAACACTCCCTGATCGCTTCCTCCCAAAGCCTCTAACATGTCGTTTCTCTCATCCGGGATTTCCAGGTGCATATTATAGAAAAGTACGACGTCGTAGCTGGCATGATGGATCCTATCGGCTGCGAAATCCTCTAAGTTTTGAATGTAAGCATTCACGCTTTTCAAAGAGCGGAAAAGCTCGTGAAAAGCAATAACGCCGTAGGGGTGATTTCCCGTTACAACAGCTACTTTGATCTCATTCATGTTGGACTCCTCCCATCTTTTAATGACGACGCACTTCAGCTTTTTGCGATTTTTAGCGGACGTTCCGCTCGTAGAGCTAGTGCTAAAAGCAGGGCGGCAGTGCCGAAGCTGAAATAGCCTGCTCCCACGTAAGAACCAGTATAACGAAGAGAGAGACTGAAGAGGTATGGACCGACGGCAGAGCCGCCCACCATCCATCCCATACCAAAACCCGATATAGCTCCCAGGTGAGTGGCGCCAAAAAAACGAGGCCACGTTACAGTGGAGACGACTCCATAAGCTCCGAAGACAATCCCATTTCCCGCAATAAGCAGCGCAACCGTGAGAGGCGGACCCAGAAATACAAGACCAGCGGCGCTGACCAGCAGTCCGACGACTCCCACGATAAGAACATATTTCAGCTTGATGTGGTCGCTTGCCCAATTCAAGATGAAATTGAGACTCACGGAGATGACTGAGGCCGGAAAGAAGATGGAAACCGCGGCAGCGCGATCCATCCCCACTTCGGCAAAAATCGATACAACATGGAATGTCAACCCGGTAATGTGGAATCCGCAAAGCGCGATAACCAGTGTATAGATCCAGAATGTATAGCATCGTTTCGCTTCGGCCAACGTAAAGTCTCTTTCAGGATGGCTCACTATCCCTCGTTTCTTTCGATCCACAGGACGAGAGCCATCCGGTTCCAAACCGCATTCAGCCGGATTGTCCCGGGCCAGAAGCAAAAAGACCACGGCAAATCCAATACCGATGAATAAGCCCAGAAGCTTCCAGGTTCCCTTCCACGTGTATTGCTCGATCATTGCATTCAGTACCCGCGGTGAGTATGAGAATCCAAAAGAGACGCAGAGGCCCAGAATGCCGTTGACAAATCCCCTTCTGGCATCGAACCACTTCATAACCATGTTTCGAGCCAGCAGCGAAAGAACGCCCTGCGCCAGAAATCTGAGAGCAAAAAAACCCACGCTCATAAAACAGAAGGCAATAGCTCCCTGGAGCGCGAGCCCAAGCACTTTAGCGAGGCCGGCGACAATCGAATCGGCCTGAGAGAGGATGAGAAGAAGGAGCCCCAACATGACAATTACGGCGGTCCCCACGATTCGCACACCCCGCCTGTCATAAACTCTGCCGGCCTTGGAGAGAAGAAGCGCGCTGCCGACCGTCCCGATCATGTAAGCCAGACTGAGATCGACACGCGAAAGGCGAAGCTCCTCGATTAGAAAATCCGTGAAGACCGAAACACCCACCGTCTGTCCAGGCACAGTCATGACGTAACTCAGGGAGCCCAACGCAAGAATAACCCACCCGTAGAAGAAGGGAATACGACCGGGAGAAAAGGGTCTATTCACGAAACTTCCAGGTGGTCTGTTAGCGGGGTGCTTCATAGGGAGCCATCATAACGAGCCAAGGAGTTCAATGCAAAGCCTCATCCTTTATGGATCGACAGAACTGCCTGTATGGTATAATGATTCGATAAATCCGCTAGGAGTGAAATATGTGGATCTACAACAGAGAGAGTATCCGAAAAGCCCTCCCCATGCGGAAGGCTATAGACGTCGTGAAACAAGCGTTTATCCAGCTTTCCGCAGATAGAGCCACAGTTCCCAATAGAATCCAGATTGAGGTGGCGGAGCACAACGGTACGACACTCATCATGCCGGGTTACCTAAGAGACGATCAGCAGATGGCCGTGAAGATCGTTTCCATGTTTCAAGACAACCCTTCAAAGGGTCTCCCATCCATCAATGCCGTCGTCTTAGTTGTTGATCCGAAAACCGGACAGTGCAGCTCGATATTGAACGGATCGAGCCTGACAGCTCTTAGAACCGGCGCAGCTGCCGGGGTTGCCACGGAGTTTTTAGCCCGGAAAACCGCTGCCACGGCAGCCATATTCGGCGCAGGGGTTCAAGGCCGCACCCAGCTCGAAGCGGTTTGCACCGTCCGTGAGATTGAGGAAGCCTGGATCTATGATGTCAACGCTGAATCAGCGGAAACATTCGCTTCTGAGATGAGCGAGCAGCTCTCACTGGACGTCAATGCGGCAAAAGATCCATCCGAAGCGGTAAAAAACGCTGATATCATCTGCACGGTAACGACCTCTGCCACCCCTGTGTTCGATGACAACGATGTTCGGCGGGGCACCCATATAAACGCCGTTGGAGTCTTCAAAACCCATATGCGGGAGATCCCCCCAGAAACCATTCAAAGATAGAGAATCTGTGTCGACAGCGACGAAGCGTG
>CAZLRN010000484.1:0-3642 GCA_964561715.1 uncultured Spirochaetales bacterium | reverse complement strand
CCCGCACCGCTGCTTTGCAGCGGTCGTAGCGACGCACCGCCGCCGAAGCGGTGGTTTTTTACTTTTGGTATCCATGCCTCAAGACCCCCTCTTATCGAACACTCTGACCCCCGGCAATTCCGGGTCCGCGACATAAACCCGGCCTGACTTGTCCACTGCCACATCGAGCCCCGTGCCTACCGCCCTCAACAATCTGTGATCTGCGACCAGCGCGAGAAATTTTCCCTCGGCGGAACAGATCTTGACCCGGGGCAGTCCCTTTTCGCTCGTGATAAAGGTGCCGTCGGCGGCGACGGCAAAATGAGAGGGATTGCAGCAGCCCTGGAAGCCTTCGAGGCCTCTTGCCGGCTGGCCCCATGCGCCTAGGGGGGTGCCGTCGAACCGGTACTGCTCGATTCGGTGGCGACCCGGATTAGCGATCCATAACATGCCGTTCCCACTGCAGGCCACGTCGAAGTAGGGGCTGGGGATAATGAATCCGGGCTGATTATGGCCTTTACCGTCTATCCTCCCCTCCAATTCGCCGGCACGGCTGAAGCGCCACACCACATGATGCCCCGCATCGGCCGCAAAAACGTGCCTATCTGACAGGGCGATGGATGTAATGAGCGCTCGGTCTGCCAGGAAGGGCCATACATCGTGCCTGGTGCCGTTTCTATCGAACACCTCTACGTGATCACTCATTCCCACAAAGATCATTCCGTCATGATCAACGGCAAGGCATCGAGGTGAATCGTCCAGTTCGATCCGTGTTCTCCCAGAGCCTGAAGCATCAGCATTTCGGTCCACTATCTCAACGGTCCTTTCGCCGGCTATATAGAGTCGACCGTCGATATCTACTGCAACGGCTTGGATTTGACCAAGCTCGGGCAGCCGTATCTGATCGACCTCTCGATAGGAGGCGGAGAATAAAGGAGGCTTATCTTGGCTCCCTCTGTCCTGTCTGCCGCTGGTGTCGATATGTCCTATCTTTCTGAATCCAAACACGGCCAGGGCTATAATCACTGCGGAGACAATCAATCCTGCGGCAAAGCTCTTGGCCTGTCTCACTGCTTAACCCCTCAGGTCCAGGCAAACCAAGCGACGGGAATCTCTCACCAGCAGCCTACCATCGGCGAGAGCCATGGGGCCCCAGGCATCGCGCCCCTCGAGAACCTTCGCCGTGGCCAGCTCCTGATAGGAATCGATGCTTGCTCTGATCAGGGTAAGAACTCCCTCATCGCTCAAAATAAGAATCTTGTCGTTGGCTGCCAGGAACGGGCCCAAGCCGAACCTTTTTGTTTTTCCGCTGGACCAAACCATGTTGCCGCCGGGGTGATAACAGACAAACTGATTCCTAAGGGCTCCTCCGTCCTTTGGAGGGATTCCAAAGAGGTGGCCTCGATAGAGGAGGGGTGTCTGCTGCTCACACGCCAGCCCTTCTTCGGGAGATTTCCTGAAAAGCGTTTCGACGGTGACGCTCCCCGCCTCTTCGGTCACCCGAATCATCATGCTTCCGCCACCGTAGCCGGCGGTAAGAAAGACGCGGCCGTCCTCCAGGACGACCGGCGAAGGAGCTACAACGTTGGGGCTCCATGCCGATGTCTCCCAGATCACTTTTCCCACCTCGGGCCCTGAGGCCTGGACGGCCACGACACCGCCAAGGGCGAAATAGACGTAGAGGGAATTTCCGCCCAGACTCATCGGC
Organism: uncultured Spirochaetales bacterium; assembly: GCA_964561715.1. Lineage (GTDB taxonomy): Bacteria > Spirochaetota > Spirochaetia > SZUA-6 > CAZLRN01 > CAZLRN01. Next base: position 1,955 of record CAZLRN010000484.1, on the reverse strand, counting down.
ATGATCGAGGAGTGGGACATCTTCCAGCCTCTGGTATTGGGCGTTTCCCAAACAATCTTTCCAGTCTCGCAATCAACGCCGATGAGGAGAGCGCGACCCCCGACGGCTATCACCGCTATGTCGTTGTCGATAAGAGGACACTGCCCCGTATACCAAAGCGGTACCTCCGCCCCAAGCTCCTTTGCCAGATCGAGTCCCCATTTCAAGTCACCCGTTATGGAATCCACGCACATAACGTGGCATCGGGGTCCAATGGTCACCACGTAACGATCAGTCACAGCCGGTACGGTTCGAGATCGTCCGTGATTTCTCTTTATCAGCACACGATACCATCTTCGCCAGAGCTCTCTCCCGTCCAGGAGGGCAAAGCAGCGAAGCATGTCGGCTCCCCGTTTTTCGTCGTAATCCAGGAGGTACACACGTCCCCTGTGAATGGCTGGCCCGGCGTGTCCTTCGCCCAACTCGATAGACCAAAGCGCTTCGGGCTGCCCATCTCCCCACTCCATGGCAATGGGGATACCTGCTCTGCTGATATTGTCCGACTGGGGTCCCCGGAAACGGGGCCAGCTTCCGGAAAAGCCATCCAGGTCTTCGACTGTCGTAGGGATCAGGCTTTCGAAGCCTTCGCCTATGCGAACGATCTCTGTCCGATCAGTAGCGATCGCAGATCCGGGAGGAGGGGCTCCGTCGAGACCCGGAACGGAAGCGTATAGCTCCACAGGCGGTTCGTAGGAGAACCACCAAATCAGAGAAAACAAGGCGGTCAGAGCGACTAGTCCAATGACGAGACCGCTTGTGATTCTCTCACTTCCTGACATCGACGCAGACTAAATCTCCCATCGCGTTTCTACAGTATATAAGGCCTTCGACAAAAACGGGTGGTGTCCAGTTGGTTCTCTTAAGCACCCTGGACTGGGCCAGCTCCCTATAGGAGGATGGGGAGGCTTCTGCGACATGAAGGGTTCCCTTTCCATCGAGAATCAAGAGCTTGTCGTCCAGCACAATAATCGAAGCCATTCCTAATCTCTCGGCCCACATTGTCTTTCCCGTTTTGGCATCGAGACATCTGAGGTTGCCCTGATATCTGGCATCGGCGTCGTGGCCGTAGATATAGCCGTTTAAGTAGATTGGGCTGCTGAAGTGGGCTGCCATATCCGTGTTGCTCCAGAGCTTGACCAGCTCCTTGCCCTTGAACTCGAACAGGGCACATCCCTTGTTATAGTTGGAGGTGATAAAGATCCTGTTTCCCACGACGATGGGATCGGCGGCATTGACGTCGTAGCCGGTCCTCCATTTGTAAAAGGCGAGCTGGTCGCCCGACTCGACCTCAATCACGTACAATCCTGTCTGGCTGAAGAGGGTGGCGTGGAGCTGCCCCTTGTAGTCAAAAACGACCGGGGTAGCGTATCCACCCGTCGTAGACGGTTTGCTATCCCAGATTTTTTTCCCGTTTTTTTTGTCGAGGGCCAGTCCCGACTCTCCGGCATTTAAAAGCAGCATGTCTTCGATTATAACAGGTGAGCCGGCATAGCCCCACTCCGGAGCGAAGAGAAGAAAATCCTTTTCAATTTCTCTTTGCCATAGAACCTTGCCATTTTCCTTGTCGAAACAGAACAGCGCTCCCAGCTGGCTGAGTGTATAAACCCTTCCGTTATCTACCGTAGGAGTGGACTTGGGTCCTGTGTACTGGCCGGGTGTCGAGGAGTAGGAGTGTTTCCACTTGACCTTTCCAGTAGCTGCATCTAGGCAGTATACTGTGTCTTCGCGATCTTCGTATCCGAGGGTATAGAGAGAGCCGTCGCTGATCGCCACCGACGAGTATCCCTTCCCGACATTGGCGTTCCAGAGTATCTTGGGATCGCCGGAGAGGGCTGCGGGATTCCATTTGGGCTCTCTGACAATGCTCTCGCCATTCGGGCCTCGCCAGCGAGGCCAATCCGAGCTCAGGATCACGC
>CAZLRN010000483.1:0-3650 GCA_964561715.1 uncultured Spirochaetales bacterium | reverse complement strand
CCGGGGCGCCATGGCGGTCGAAAGATTCCCTCCGGTGATTGTCCCCTGAAAGATCTTTCCGAAGAGTGCTACCACGATCACATCGTCCTTGACGAGGGTTTCGATGACCCACGAGTTCATCATTCCAATGCGCCCCTCCTCGTTGTGCCCCATCTCCATAAGGCAATCATGAAGATCCGGCCGGGTGGGCACAAACACGGCGGTCACCGCCCTGCCAACCAGAACCTTGTCGGGATGCATGATTCTCCAATTCGGTTCGAACTGGAATTTGTAATCCTTGGCCCAAAGCACGGACCAGGCCTCTTCGGTCGTCACGTACTGCATCCTGTTGATCACATCGTTTGGTACCCTAGGCCTTCCGTCGTCGAATCTTTCACCCTTCCACAGAGGGGTGAGCTGAATCGTGTCTTCTCTATTGTTGAATTTCATCTGGATTCACCCTTATTAATAGAATTGAGGTCAATCGAATCGGGAGAGAGTTTATCAAATTAGCGGCGGAGTGATCAAATAGAAAAGCCCAAGGTCGATGGCTTCTCTTCAGGTTATGATGCATATCGTTGGCTGTGTCCACAACCCAAGCTATTTGGTTCCATTTTATGCGTGCAGCCAACGATACAGGAGCTTGCCTTTGAGCAACATTACAGGTAGCTCTACGACCAAAACTCCTTTCCGGCTGATTCGAAGGCTTCCGGGTTCTGCACCAACCGGACCTCTCCCCATTCAGGCGGACGCAGGTCTCTGTATAGAGGGGTTGCGAAGCGCTGGCCTATAAGCAGAACGATGCCCCGATCGGATTCGCTTCGGATCACCCTGCCGACAGCCTGGTGAATCCGGTTGAATCCCGGATAGGTATAGGCGAAATGGAAGCCCCTAGCCTCTTCGTCTTCAAGGGTCTTTTCAAGGCCTGGTGCCTGTCCGAAGTGCTGCCTGAGCAGGTCGCGCTCGAAGGAGATCTGGGGCAATCCGACTCCCACGATAACGGCACCGCTGAGGCGTTCACCGACGAGATCGATTCCCTCGCCGAATATCCCGCCCAGGACTGCGAAACCTACCAGTCTTTCGCTCGGATTCTCTCCAAAGCGCATCAAAAACTCTTCTCTTTCAGCTTCGGGCATACCGGGTTCTTGCCTTAGGGTTTCTGCCTCCGGATTCATGCTGACAAAACTTGCGTAGACCTTCTCTAAATAGGCATATGAGGGGAAGTAGACCAGGTAGTTACCCCTGCGGAGGGAGACGAGCTTCGAGATATACAAACCGACTTGCCTGTACGACGCGTCTCGATGGCGAAGTCGCGTTGAGATCTGCGGAGCCAGGCATACGAGCAGGTTCTCCCTGGGAAAGGGCGAATCGAGCTGCACGGTGCTGTCCTGCTCCTGGGCGCTCAGCATACGCCTGAAGTAATGGATCGGGCTCAACGTGGCGGAGAAAAAAACCGTCGCGCTTCCTCCACCAATGGCTCTTCTTACAGGTCTGGATGGATCGAGGCAGAGAAGCTTCACCGTGACGTTGCTCCTTTTCTTTCCGATCACCGTGACGTAGGTGTCATCGAAGAAGTCGTAAATCTCGAGGAATCGGCGAAACTGATATAAAAGATCGAGCAAACTTGCCGGAAGGGATTCGGCCGACTCCGTTTCAGAAACATCCTCCATCGCTTCGCGGGCGTTCCACAACGGCTCGTAGAGGGATTCCGGCGCTGCATCCTGGGCAAAGAAGGCACGCCCCATTTCGGTCAGGGATCGGCCGAGATCCAGAAAACAGCGATTGAGAGAGGAGAGGCACTTTTTCACCTTCGGGTGATTCGAGCTCGAGCGTCTGGCGGCTAGGATCTGGCTTTTGTGCAATTCGGCTGAGTATATCTCTCTGACCCTTTCGGGAAGGTTATGGGCCTCGTCAATGAGAAAGATATTTGAGTCGTCTCTTTTGCTTCGGCCAGATCGCCCACCTCCGAAGAATCTCTTCAGGTTTACCCTCGGGTCGAAGAGGTAGTTGTAGTCTCCTATGATACAATCTGCAAGAAGCGAAAGATCGAGGGAGAATTCAAAGGCACATAGTCGATGCTTTGTGCAGTGCCCTACAATTTTTTCTTTCATGTACGAGTCCTCCGGAAAAATCGTATCGATCGCCTCTTGCAGGCGATCGTAGTACCCCTTGGCATAGGGGCATTCTCTGGCCGTGCAATGGAATGAGTCATTGGAATTGCCATTGACGCCCTGAGCTTCCCTTTCTTGCAACAGGCATATCTTCTGCTTGGCTGTGAGAGTTACCGATTTGAGCCGAAGGCCCTTGGCGCGCATCTGATCCAACGCCCTCTCTGCGTTGGACTTGGCCGTCGTCCGGGCGGTGAGGTAAAATATACGAGAGCGCAGATCGGAAGCCAGAGCCTTGATCGATGGGAAAAGAATGGCCAGCGTTTTTCCAATGCCGGTCGGCGCCTGAGCGAAGAGAGCGGTGCCGTCCCGAATAGCGGCGGAGACACTCTCACAGAGCTGCTCCTGACCCTTCCTGAAGGCAAAGGGAAAGGAGAGGGCTTCTATAGAGCGATTTCTCAGACGCTGCCAGGCCAGCGTTCTTTTAAGCTGCGCCTCGTAGTGAGCGACGACCTTCTCGAAGAACTCCCGAAGCTCTTCAATGCTGTATCGCCTGGTAATTCTCCTCGTATTTTTTGAGTGCCATTGAAAGTAGACGAGATCCAATCGAAGCGTCTCGAGCCTGCCTCTCTGATTGTTCTGCAGAGCAAAGAGATAGCCGTAGATCTTGAGCTGTCCCAGATGAATGCCTTCTTCGTCGGGGTCCAGGATCTCCAGCCTTTCGACAGTCGTCTTGATCTCCTCCAGGACCGTTTCTTTGAGCTCTTGGAAAACTCCATCGATGCGGCCCTGGATGACGAGCTTTAGCGTAGGGCTCTCTGGCTGGGACTCAGGAGCAAGATTATGCAGAGCCACCGAATGGGATACCGATACCTCTTTGCGGTAGCTGCCGGAGCGATTTTTCTGTAGCTTTTGATGAATCCAGGTTCCATCCCGACCGCGAGGTCCTCCGGGCGCGCTTGGCCGAAGATCCCCCCTGGTGAGCACGGAGGCAACCAATTCCGTGACCGATACGTAGGTAGCTGTCCCAGAGCGGATCTGCGGGGAGGGCTCTGCCATGCTTAGGTTATGATAGTCAAAACCGCCATGAGCATGAAGACGGAGGCTAAGCCGATCTTGACCTTTCCCATGTGATTCTGGAAAAGCTCGGTGAGCCTGCGAGAGCTAACGCCTCGATAGGTCACAAAAAATACGACAAGAAGCGGTAGGATGAATCCCAGGTTATAGAGCAGGAGAAAGAGGTATCCGGAGAGCAACCTCTGGTTTCGCACGATAAAGATCAGAAAGGGAAAGTAAACCTGTCCTGTGCAGGCCAGCTCGAAAAGGGATACAAGGAATCCCAGCACTAGAGAGGAGGCTACAAGGGCAGCGGATCGTGCCGTGCTCTTTATCGTTGCCCTGATGCGCTTCTTGAAAAAATCGGGCAGCTGAAGGATCATCTCCGACGCACGTCCCCTTCTTATAAGATGATAATCATAGAGGCTCAGCCCAGCAAAGAGAACGAGCACCGATACTAAAGCCCACCTCAGCGCACCCGCCACAACCGGAAATACTGTGGTCGCC
>CAZLRN010000482.1:0-3663 GCA_964561715.1 uncultured Spirochaetales bacterium | reverse complement strand
CAAGAAGCCTCGGCATTCATGCCAGAGTGGACGTTGGATTATTAGCTGACACTAACAAAGAGGTGTTGAATTTCTATGAGATCAGGGCCTATCAGGCGCACGCATGGGTCGAAATCTATTTCGACGATCTGGGCTGGATCGAATTCGATCCGACCTCAGAAACCCTCGCCCCCGACCAGGATATTCGGTTTCTCTTTAACTTCGACTTCGACCATCTTTCGAATCTTATCGAAGAGATCCTGGGCCATCAGCACCTCCTAGCCGAAGAAACTACGGAGTCTCCCTCGTTCGCTTCGCGGCTACTCAAGTTAGGCGAGGGTTTCATGAGAGGTGCTGGCCTTCTGGCGCGTTACTGGTACATCGCGCTGCCAATCATCTACCTGATGGTCGTTCTGATACTCAAACATCGCTTCGCTGTTCTCTATCTCCTGGCTCATCAAAGGAGAAACAAGACGAAACATCTTTATCAGTTTAGTCTCACTATACCTTACAGCATGGGCTGGATTAGAGAGCCGAAAGAATCCCTTTTGGAGTATGCCTCGAGGTGCTCCGAAAGCTATTCACTGTCCCTCCTTCCATGGACAGAGCATTACCTTAAAGCCGTTTTTGATGACTCATATAGAGAAAAGGATTTCGCCGAAGGATTGAGACTCTATGGGCAGTTCAGTCGTTCGATTAAGAGACGGCTGCCGCTTCCCGTACGACTTCTGGCAATTTTAAGCCCCGTGGGTAGTATAAGGCGACGCTGATGAGAATACTCCCGGTATCTGTAACCATCTGCGCAGTGCTCCTCCTTGAGGCTCCCTTAATAGCCCAGGATCACTCTGGCGGCCAGTCACGCCTTAGCATGCCTCGAAGCTTGGATTGGTATGACAGCGAGTCTCGTTCGGCAATCCGAGCCGAGAACTACGAGACGGCAGTTAGAATTCTGAAGGAAGGGATCGAGCTGTATCCCTCCGCCGTCGACCTCACATTGAGATTGGCGGATCTCTACTACAGCAAGGAGTTATACAACCTGGCTCTTATAGAGTATAAGGCCGCTAGAGACAAGATACCCGACGACTTTTACACACTCAATCGCATTCAGAGATGCCACGGTTATCTAAATCAGAACCGAGATGCCGTACAGGTCCTCGAAAGAATCGTCTCCCTCTTTCCGGAAAACGAAGATAGCGCTGTCGACTTGGGTTGGATGTACTTCAAGACCCACCAGCTCGAAAAGGGAGAAAGGATTCTTCTTAAAGCCATGCAGAGCTTTGGGCAGACCCGCAGTCTCTCCATGACCCTCGGCACCATATACTCCGACATGTATCGGTACAACGAGTCGAAGGACTACTATCTAAAATCCATCCAGGAAGCCATCAGCGAGGGAGACACAGCTTTCGCCTCTGTGGCCTATTACAATCTATCGCTCCTCGAGAGAGGATTCTATCATTACAATTCCGCTCTCCGATATACGGAGCTCTCGATTGGGCAACAGGATCGTCCAACGGGGCATCTGTCCAAAGGAGAGCTGTTTCAGTCGCAGCTTCACTTTCGCGACGCGCTGGCCGAATACCAGAGGGGCCTTGCGATGGACGACAGTCCCCTGACTAAGATCAACCTGGCGATCCTCTACCAAAAATTCGGACTCCTGGACTATGCCAGGCGGTATGCCGAAGAGGTTTTCAGCCTCAAGGACGTTTCGTGGATGCACAGCTTCGGGACCGACCGCGACCTGCATCTAAAGGAGGTCTACGAGCTGTTGGCGGATATCTACCGCGGCTTGGCCCATAAGACCCGCCTGTCACCTTCCCGCAACCTCTGGGAGCGGCTCCTACACTGGGCGAACTCCATAGGCTACCACCTCAAATCCAACTGGTACCGTCGTCAGTTTCGAAATCTCTCTTTGAAGGTAGGCAAGGACTATCTTGCCAAAGGCAACGATCTGGATGCCTTCTGGGAGTTTTACAGAGCCAACGAACCTTACCGAAAGGTTGCCCTGAAGTACCTCCATAGAGCCAGGGATATTGAAATCCGTGTCAAACCTCACGCAGCTGCCTACTATCTTCAGGAAGAAGGCAAGGTCACGGGTTCCGCCTCAAAGCTGGAAGCCTCTATCAAGCAATTCGACCGCTTCTGGGAAAGGGAGGCTATTTCCGATTCGCTGATAGAGATGGTGCGCCTGGCCAAAAAGAGATCCGTTTTTCAGAGGGAGACTTTAAACCGTCTCTACGAAATCAATCCCGGTGCCCTTCTCCAGATCGGATACGGAGTCCCTCTTCGAGTCACTCTACACCTCACATCGCAACCGGCGGGGACTGCATCAGGGGGACCCGTTCCTGGAGGAGGCGACCGAGCGCGGCCTAGCCTGGCGCGACCCGACCTGACGCAGACCAACCGCATGCGGTCCAGCCTAGCACGGCCCGGCCTAGCGCGGCGCGATCCCAATCGGCTCGAAAGGATTCTCATGAAAATGCTCAGGCAAACGGGCTCGGAAATCATCCCGACGCAGACCGATGGCCCGGATGAGGAAGGATTTCGCTACGAACTACAAATAGGATTGAGCGGAAACACGGCCTGGTACCGGCTTTTGGATGGAGATGCCGAAAAGAGCCTATCCAACGGTCAAATAGAGATCCAAGGCCAGGGCGCTACAGAGATCTGCTACGGGCTCGTCACGCAACTGTTGGAGAGAATATACGGAGTCAGGTAGCAGAGGGGAGAGCTGAGAGATTCCACCGAATTCGGCTGCTTCGTGGAGTGAAAAACTCGGTTCGGATGTGAGGAAGGCGTGTCGGCTTCTTAATCCTGATCGGGATACTTCTTATCGATATTCTGGAAATGAGGTAGAGCCTCTAAAAAGATTTCTATGATTTCGGGATCGAACTTCGTTCCTGAAAGCTTTTTCATCTCCTCTAGAACCTGATCTTCATGCCATGCCTTCTTATAGACTCGCCTGTGAGAAAGGGCATCATAGACATCGGCTACCGCTACAAGGCGTCCGTAGATAGGGATTTCTTCGCCCTTACGGCCCTTGGCCCTTCCGTTATTGCTCTGCTTATCAGGATTCCCGGAATCAATATCCACATATCCGGGATAACCGGTTCCATCCCAGTTCTCGTGGTGGGTAAGGGCGACCTGAGAAGCCACGTCGTCAAAAACTGATTGCTTGGACTGGAAGAGACGAGCGCCGTAGTAGGTGTGACTCTTCATGATCTCATACTCTTCGTCCGTAAACCCGCTGGGCTTCTTGAGAATGATATCGCTGATGGCCACCTTTCCCACGTCGTGAAGCATGGCAGCCATACGGAGGATATCCCTGTTTCGATGCAGTTCTCTGATAGGTACGTTGCGTCTCTGGGCCCACCTCTCATACAACTCAGTGGCATAGGCGGCAACTCGGTTTACATGAGGTCCCGTCTCCTTGGGATCTCTCAACTCCGCCATGCTGATCATGCGCAGAAGCAGCTGGCGAGTTAGTTGGGCCCGCTGCAGGGCCATGCTGGCGGTCGTTGCGTAGTGATTGATGTAAAGTTCGTCGTCCTGGGTGAAGGGAATCACATCGCCCTTTTTATTCATCGCGTTGATGAGTTGAATGACACCCAGCACCTCTCCGACATTTGTGATCAGGGGCAGGGTAAGCACGGAGGTGGTTTTGTATCCCCCCAGTTTGTCGTAGCT
>CAZLRN010000481.1:0-3669 GCA_964561715.1 uncultured Spirochaetales bacterium | reverse complement strand
GAGACGGGAGCATCGATATCTTCAACACGGATGTCATCTGGCCTCCCGAGTACGCAGCCGCTGGATGGCTTCTGCCTCTGGACGAGTGGTTCCCCCCTTCCGAGCAGAAGAAGTATATCCCTGCTATGATCGACGCCCAGACTGTGGGAGGACACATCTACGGAGTTCCCTATCTCAACGACATCGGCCATCTCTTCTACAGAAAGGATCTCCTGCAGGAGAACGGTATGAATGTCCCGGATACGTGGATGGATCTCGTGGAGATCTGCCAGAAGCTCCAGAACGAGAACCTCATTGGCTTTATAGCGTGTTTCTTTCCCGACCAGCAGCTCATGTGCAACTACGTGGAGTATCTGTGGAGCAACAACGGCAAATTCCTCGATGAGACCGGTAAGAAGATCCATTTCACCGAGAAGGAGAGCGTCGATGCCATCCAATTCATGGTGGATCTGATGCACAAGTACAAAGTCGTCCAGCCGGGTGTCTTGACTATGGCTCTGGACGACGGCCGCGTCATCTTCACCCAGGGCCGGGCCATCTTCCACAGGAACTGGAACTACGCTTGGCCCATGTCGGTCGACCACGAGGAGTCCAAGATCAGGGACAAAACCGGCATCACCAAGGTCCCGCGTTTTCCGAACGGTCCCCACACGACCTGCCTCGGCGGTTGGAGTTATTCAATCAACAAGTTCACCGAGCATAAAGAGGAGGCGGTTAAGGCGACTCTCTTCCTCGGGAGCTGGGATGTTCAGAAACTCAGGGGCCTCGAGGCGGATACGACTCCCACAATCAGGGAGTTGCTGGGCGATGCGGATATCGTCAAGAAGCATCCGGTCTATCTGGAGGTTCAGAAGAGTGCTGACAACGCCAAGGCGCGCCCCAAGAGCCCCTACTACACACAGCTTTCCGACATCTTTCAGAGAGAGCTCCAGGAGGCTCTGCTTCAGAACAAGACCCCGCAGCAGGCTGTAAAGGACGCCGCAGCCGAGATCAAGCCAATCATAGAGCAGTAGGACCAAAATAGAATGCCGCCTGCCCGCCAGGCGTGCCTGCTTCGTCAGGCGGCATTCATTATTCCTCCGTCCAAGCAAGAGACGAGCCATGATCAAGAGCATACGCCGGATCAGGGAACACGGCTTGAGCCGCAAGCAGCTGGGCTATATCCTCATTATGCCTTCTCTGATCCTCATAACCTTTGTCTCCGTTTACCCCTTCATCATGACCTTCGTCTACAGCTTCAAGACCATGAAACTCAACATGCCGGCCCTGGGACAGCCGTTTATAGGTTTTAAAAATTACGCCCTTCTCTTTGGAACGAAACGATTCTTCAACTCCTTCAGGGTTACCTTCATCTTCTCCGCTTCCTTCGTCTCTCTTCAGCTCGTTTTCGGCCTCTTTATCGCCATGGTTCTCAACCTGAGCTTCAAGGGAAGGGCCTTCGTCCGGGCATCGATTCTTATTCCCTGGGCCATGGCTCTCGTCATTACCGCGATTCTGTGGCAGTGGATGTACAATGCCGTCTTCGGAGTGATCAACGCCTTCTTCAAGTTGGTAGGAATCATCCAGTCACCCGTCGACTGGCTCGGCACGACCTTTCAATCCGCCTTCTTCGCCATTCTGGCCGTGGAGGTCTGGCGGAACACACCTTTTATGGCCATCATTCTGCTGGCCGGGCTCCAGTCTATCCCTAATGAGCTCTACGAGGCCGCAAGAATCGACGGCGCGGGTCGGGTAGCCAGCTTCTGGCGTATCACGGTGCCCCAGTTGAAGCACGCCATTCTGGTGGCGTTGCTCTTCCGGTCCATCGATGCATTCAGGGCTTTCGATCTCATGTACGTGTTGACGCAGGGTGGGCCGGGTACTACCACGGAGATCGTTTCGCTCTACGCCTATCGGCTTCTCTTTCAATACCTGGACTTCGGGAGAGGTTCAGCGAGTACGGTGATGATGGCGGTTGTGACAACACTCTTGAGCCTTTTCTACATAAACGTGCTCTACGAGAAGGACTGAAGGAGGTATGGCGATGCAGATGGTACGGGTACCGTTAGGAAAGAGACTACGAAAGAGAGTCACACCCTTTAACTTGCTCATTGTCCTCTTCACGATCCTTTTTATGGGCTTTTTCCTCTTCCCCTTTTTCTGGCAGATTTCGACCTCTCTGAGGACTCCCGATGAGCTTACAGCGATCCCTCCCAAGATGATGCCCATACCGATTTACTTCAACCGCTACGTAACGATTCTTACTAAAACGGAGTTTCCGCTGAACGTTCGAAACAGCCTGATCATATCCTCTTTCACGACGGTCACCTGCCTTCTCTTCTCCGTGCTTTCTTCCTATGCGATAGCTCGAATCAAGATCATCGGAAACAGGATTATCATGATCTCCGTGCTAATCGTGTCCATGCTTCCGGCTGTTTCCATCGTCGGCCCTCTCTACCTGACCTTCAAGACGGTCAGTCTCATCAACACCTATCCTGGATTGATCATCGCCTACACGGCTTTTTTCCTTCCCTTCAGCATGTGGTTTCTGACGAGCTTCTTCAGGACCATACCGCCGGACCTGGAGGAGGCGGCTACTATCGATGGCTGCACGCCGCTGCAGGCCCTCTTTCGAATCATCATTCCTCTCTCGGCCCCAGCGGTTTTTACGATTGGAATGCTCGTATACATTTTTTCCTGGAACGAGTTTCTCTTCGCCTTCACCTTTACCAGCTCCAACGAAATCAGAACCTATCCAGTGGGACTGATCATGTTTCGGGGATTGTGGGACGTGCCGTGGGGCGATCTGTGCGCCGGATCGACGATCGTTTCCGTTCCGATCGTCATCCTTGTGCTGATAGCACAGAAACACGTCATCCGGGGCCTGACCGCCGGAGCCGTCAAGGGGTAGTCCATCAGCTCTATGAGTCCGCAATCCGCTCCAAAATCAATTCCTTCGAAAAGACCCGAGTTTCCCAAACGAGCCGTTATCACTGCCGGAATGCCCTACGGCAACAAGGATCTGCACTTCGGGCATATAGGCGGCGTGTTTGTTCACGCGGACGCCTTCGCTCGATTCCTGCGGGATCGAATCGGCAGGGAGAACGTTGTGTTTGTTTCGGGCACTGACTGCTACGGCTCCCCTATAGTGGAGGACCACCGCCAGGCGGTCGAAAGCGGGTGTTTCGACGGCGACCTCGATGCCTTTGTGAGGTCGAATCACGAGCGGCAGGTCGAGGCGTTGCAGGCCTATAGCATCGAGCTCAACCTCTTCGGGGCTTCCAGCTTTGGGCGATCCTCAGAGATACATCAGGAGCTCTGTGGGCGTTTTTTGAAGTCGCTCTATGCCAACGGACACTTGACAAAAATGACAACGCCCCAGTTCTACGACGCCGAGGCGGGCATCTTTCTCACTGGCCGACAGGTCGTGGGGCGCTGTCCCATTCAAGGCTGCGCCTCCGAAAAAGGCTACGCCGATGAATGCTCCCTTGGGCATCAGTACGAGCCAAAGGAGCTCCTCGATCCCAGAAGCACCCTCTCAGGCAAGCCTCCGGAAATGAGAGACGTGACCAATTGGTATCTCGACCTCGCCAATTTCCGGAACGAATTGGACAGGTGGCTGGAAGAGGCATCGCAGATCCCCGGCAGCAGGAACTTTGCTATCAAGAGCATTCGTGAGTTCTTCGAACG
>CAZLRN010000480.1:0-3671 GCA_964561715.1 uncultured Spirochaetales bacterium | reverse complement strand
ACATCATGGCGCCCGCCATTGTGCTCTTCACCACACGGGTGCCGAACGCCATTCTGGTGGAGGCGAGCCTGAGCTTTCTCGGTTTCGGAATTCCAGAGCCTATCCCGAGCTGGGGAGGAATGCTCAGCGGGACCGGGCGATCTTACATGCTCCAGGCGCCTTGGATGGTTTTCTGGCCCGGTCTGGCCCTTGCCGTCGTGGTCTACGGGATCAACATGTTCGGCGATGCTGTGAGAGACATCCTCGACCCAAGAATGCGAGGCGGCATCGGAGGCTACGGAGGTACGGTTAAACGACTTCAAAAGGACATAATCCGAAAGGAGGCACAAACCATTTAGGAGCACGGAATAGGAGTAGCGATTTTCATTATCTAAGACAGAAAGGAGATATTCAGAAATGAAGAACAAGGTAACTATTCTGATCGTTGTTTTTGCTCTGATCGGCTGCCTCGCCTTTGCGGGCGGCAAAAAGGAGATCAAGACGGAGGCGGCGACCACGGGGGAGCCTCAGTACGGCGGCAAGCTCACGATTGCGCATTCGCACATCACCACTGCCGGTGACCCTCCCAACCCTGACTTCCATGCAACAGGCAGCAACTCCCCGCCTCGATGGCTCAAGCCGGTTCAGGAGAATCCGATCCTCGGCGACATCGAAAAGTACGGACCTCGAGGTACCAATGAGTTCGCTTTCAACCTGACAATGTGCCCCATGAAGTACATGAAAGGTCACCTGCTCGAGAGCTGGGAAATCACCCCTGAGAAGACGATCTGGAAGGTACGGCCGGGAATCCATTGGGCTGCGGATAAGGTGGACTGGATGGAAAACAGGGAGCTCGTGGCCGAGGACATGGTCCAGGACCTGATCTATTTCAAGGGCGGACCGGGGGGCAAGAGCTTCGCCAACATGGCCGGAGACATCTACGCCACTGACAAGTACACTCTGACCATCGAAACCCCGAAGGGCTACAACAGCCTTTTGATGTACCTGGTCGGTTACGAAGACCGCGCCGTGGTGTCTCCTCCGGAGATGATCGAGGCCGGTCCCGATAAGTGGGAGAATCAGGTGGGAACCGGACCTTTCATGTTCAAGGAGTACGTGATCGGCTCCCACATGGCCTTCACCAAGAATCCCAACTACTGGAAGACCACCACCATCGACGGAAAGGTATACAAGATGCCGTTTGTCGACGAGCTGGTCATTCCCATTATCCCCGACATCTCCACTCAGATGGCGGCGCTCAGGACGGGCAAGCTCGACATGCACGAGCAGCCGCCCGTGGAACACTGGAAGGACTTAGAGAAAACGGCTCCTCAACTGCTTTCGGGCACCGGCGCAGGATGGGGGAGGCACGTCGGCTTCGACACCCGCAAGAAGCCATTCGATAACAGGAATGTACGGCGGGCCATCATGATCGGAACGGATATCAAGGCTTTCGGTGACATGCACGGTATCGGCCCCCGGCCGATCCACTGGTATCCACAGTACCCGCCCTATGTCAAATTGGAAGACCTGCCCCAGGAAACACGGATGCTCTACGACTACAATCCTGAGCTGGCGCGCAAGATGTTGGACGAAGCCGGTGTTCCCAAGGGATTCAAAATGACCCTGGAGGTCGAAGCCACGCCGGAATATACAAACAAAGCCGCCGTGCTCAAGGACCAGTGGGCCAAGATCGGCATCGATCTCGATATCAAAGCTCTGGAATCGGTGACATGGAGAGCGCACCTGGACAACAGGACATACACGGACTCCATCATCTCCACCCAGGCGGCCGCAAACCCGGCCGAGCTCTTCCGCTACGCACCCGGAGCGGTCTTCGACATCGCCCAATGGAAGGACGAGAAATTCTCGGAGATGACCGCCAAGGCAACCTCCGAGATAGATCCGGTCAAGAGCGATAAGCTTATCGCAGAGGGATCCATCTATATCCTCAACGAGGTGCCCTACCTCCCGCTGGACCTGACTCCGATCAAGTGGTACTGGTGGCCCTGGTTGAAGAACTACTACGGCGAGTGGAACCTCGAAGACTGCGGATTATATCCCGTTGTCCCCTACATCTGGGTCGATCAGGCGATGAAGAAATCGATGGGCTACTAGCCGGAAGGCTATAGAGAGAAACGGCGTCATGCAGCGATGCTCTCGGTCATGACGCCTCTCGCAATGGCTTTGCTAAAAGCATATCGTTGGCTGCGCCCACAACTTAAACACTTTGACCCATTATTTACATGCAGCCAACGATTTAGCAATTCCGACTCAGATCGGTTTCGGAAAATCTTGCTGTAATAACGAGAAATTGAGCCGGAATTGCACAGGGGCTGTTCGGCGAAAGCCGGGCAGCCCTTTTTGTCGGTCATGATGAAACTCAAGCTCATGGATTGTGATCTCGACGGACCTGAGTACCCTGCAGTCTGCCATTCCCCTACATGGGACACGATTCGATCCCCCTCAACTTTTGTCTCTCTCCAAGCTATGGCTGCAACAATGCAATTCTTTCCCTCACAGTAATTTGTCGATACCTCCACCGTGCAACAACCTGAAAATGAGTTGAGGGTGATCGGCTTCCACTCCCGCCTGACTTATTCTCCTTAAGTTAAAGAGTTACGTGAATTGGCCTGTATGGCACGGTGGTTGCATCTTCCAGAATAAGGATGAATGGCCCGCTCAAGCCGGAGACCCAAATTGGATGAGCGGGAGATTTCATCGAGGAGGAAGGAACTATGAGCGTACAACTAGATCCAAACAATCGGAGACACCGCTCGTTTCACCACGTTACCCCGTTACGCAACATGATGCTTGCTGTTCTGTGCGCCGTGCTATTTCCGCTTTTGACATTTCTCGGGTTGTGCCGACGCATCATCTCGCGACTCCGGTCGCGGTAGCTCAAGGATAGGCGCCTTTTAGACGACGCAGCCAACCTACCCTATACAGAGCGGCGAGCTGGAGGTTAAATCACTGCACAGCTACCACAGCGATATCTGACCTCCGGGCGTAGTCTCAGTCAGTCATCCGACCGTTCCAACTTTCTTTAGCAGGTTCGCGATTCCGCTTGATGGCAACTGACATTCCGCAGCCCTCTTGCCTTTATTCCGACAATTCGCTATGGTGCCGACCAGTATTACGAATTTGTTAGGAGTATTACGTTGAGCAATCTGTTTTCTCCACAGAGCACGACTCTGATGGTCACTGCCGCATCGATCGGACTGCCACACACCCCGATGGGGCCGGATCATTATTTACCCTTTATCGCTATATCAAAATCCGGCAACTGGCGATTATCTAAAACCGTGTTCATCACTGCTCTGTGCGGCTTGGGGCACGTGCTCGGCTCCATTGTTCTGGGGGCTGTCGGCGTGGCGGTAGGTATTGCGGTTTTCAGTCTCGAGGCTATCGAGGCTGTGCGGGGCGATGTCGCCGCCTGGCTGCTTATGGCTTTTGGATTGGCCTATTTTGTGTGGGGCTTGAGGCGCGCCTGGCGCAAGAGGGAACACTCTCACGCCCACTCTCACGATGCCTTATCGCATACTCACACACACGCACACCTGGAAGAGCACACTCACGTTCACTCAGAAAAGGGCAAAGTAAATTATACACCCTGGATTCTATTTACGATTTTCGTTTTCGGCCCATGCGAACCTCTCATGCCCAGCCTCATGTACCCGGCTGCAGATCAA
>CAZLRN010000479.1:0-3684 GCA_964561715.1 uncultured Spirochaetales bacterium | reverse complement strand
CGTCTCCGCTAGGATGCCTGAGACGATCCGATAGGAACTTGGCCACGTTTTTGGCCATGTTCATAGTGATGTCTTCCAGAGATTCCCTGACTCCCTCGAGTCGGCCATCTATTGTTGGTCTGATTCCTATTTTGGGCAAAGCTCCCTGAAGTCTATAGTGACTCATCTCAGCATGATCCCCCTTCGAGTTCCACAAATGTTTTATCTCTGGATTATAACATGATTGGAAAATTGCGCCATTGCAAAGACCGATCGTGCAAATAACAAATGAGAAATCCAGAAATGCTCGAAACTAATCTCTAAGCCTGAGACAATGTGCTTGTGTCCTCAATTCGTTGCATAAAGGCATTGATGTAGCCGTCGAGACCATCTAGTTGTGCCTTCGGTACAGGGCTTGACTCGATATCGAAGAAGGCGCCGACTTCGGCGGGATCGCTCCTGTCCACAGCGACCTTGCCGAGAATAGCGGCACCAAAAGCGGTCGCTTCCTCCATGCTTGTATGGGAGATCGCGCTGGTGGGAAAGAGCGAAGAGAGAAGAGATCCATAGGCTTCGTTCTTCCGGAATCCCCCTTCGATAAAAAGGGACATGCCGGGCTCGAATCCGGCCCGCTCCATAGCAACCTTGGTCTGCACCATAAGAGAGAGTCCCAATACAGCCAGCGCTGTCTTTGTGTCTTTGAAGAAGGATGGCACAGTCTCTCCTGCCTGGATCTTGGAGAGAGGATAAACCTTGTCGGTCTGAACGACTCTCGCGATAGACCCTGCAAACTGCCCGGAGCCTCTAAGAACCTCCGGCAAAATGAAAAGCTGCTTTTCTCGAATTATTCTTTGGAAGAGCTCTCGATCAAAGGGTGTCGCGATTTCTCCTCCGCCTATTTTTTTTAAAAGCTCAGTGTAGACATCGAACTCCATTCCCCCGCAGAAGATCGTGGTTTTGACGGGATGAGAGTAGGCATCCAGATTGAAGAACACAACATTGCCGATGTCCCCGCTGCCCCAGGTTACCTCCTTCATCGGATGCATAAGCACGCACCAGGTGCCTGTGGAGTTGAGCACAAAGTCCTCGTCCGTTTTGATGAGATAGGGAAGCAGCGAGGCGTTGGAGTCATGGATACCCATGGTCACCACAGTATCCTGGTCCAGTCCCGTTCTTTCCGCCACAGAGGGGGTGACTTTTCCCAACAGCTCCCATGGCTTATGGATTTCTCTAGGCAGTTTGTCCAGTATTCCCAAGCCCTCGACAACAGATGAGTATTTCCATCTCTCGAAGTCCCAGAGGTAGGAGTGACATCCCAGCATCGTCCACTCAGAACCGGCGTTCCCAGTGAGTCGGTATCCAAAATATTGCGGATAGTTGAGGATGTGGGCGATCCTGGAAAACCCGTCGGGAAACCGTTTCTTGGCGAAGTAGATGGCTCTGGCTACGTTCAGAAGAGCGCCGAAACGAGGTGTCGCCGTGGTCCGCTGCAGCTCCCGGCTGTCGCCGAAGACGTCATAGAACTCGTTGTTGAAAGCTTCGTCGGTCTCCGTTGTGTAGGAGGTCACAGGAGTCGCCGGATTACCCGCTTTATCCACCGCAACATAAGCAGCACCGTGGGTTGACACGGAGATTACGCGGATGGGAAAACGCTTGGCAACTTCCGAAAGCTGCTCCAAGAACCATGACTCGATGGCATCCATGTCTTCGAAGAGAACACCATCCTCTTCGATCTCCGAAAAACCGGCATAGGTGGAATGCTGCAGCTGGAGCTTCTCGTCGAAGACGAGCAGCTTCTTGTTAGTCTTGCCGACATCGAATACAGCGATACAGTACTCCGCCATGTCTCCCCTCACTTCCTTTGAGAGAGGATTCGCTCATCGTATTCGCGCACCTCGTCAATCCATTCCCATCCCGGCGGAACACCCTTGTCCAGGCAGTAGCGATTCCAGACCGCTTCGGACGGCAGCCTCTTGAACTCTTCCATCAAGGCCAGCCGATCGGTAAGGTTTCCCGCTCGTTCCGCGTCTTTGAGCATAGCCGTCGGCTCGAGCAGAACTGCGAGAATGGTCTTGAGAGTAGCCCTGGCGCCGATCACCCAGGCTGCTATCCGATTGATGCTCGCGTCGAAGTAATCAAGTCCCAGACGCACCTTCCCGAAAGCATCGGCTCGCTTGAGCTCTTCCATCAGAGCCAGCAAGTCATCGTTGACGATCACAACGTGATCGCTGTCCCATCTGATGGGCCGGCTGACATGTAGAAGGATCTCCTCCTTGAAGGGAAGGATTGCGGTAAGCTTGTCGGCCACGCTCTCGGTGGGATGGAAATGTCCGGTGTCGAGGCATAGGAGAACATCATCACGTTTAAGGGCGTAGGCGAGATAGAATTCGTGGGATCCCACGACATAGGCCTCGCTGCCAATGCCAAAGAGCTTGCCCTCGACTGCATCGAGGTTGAATGTGCGATCTATCTTGGGCTCAAGAATAGCATCGAGGGAACCTTTCAGCAGCTCCCTCAGCTCGAGCCTGTCTGCGGGTCTGTCTTTGTACCCGTCAGGAATCCAGATATTGGTTACGCAGGGTGTTCCCAGCTCTCGTCCGAAGGCTTCGCCCAATCGCCGGCACACGATTCCGTGTCTAATCCAAAAGCTTCGTATCTTCTCATCTCGGTGCGCCAGGGTAAATCCATCTTCGGCCAGGGGGTGGGAGAAGAAGGTGGGATTCAAATCGAGACCGATTCCCAATTCCCGCGCCCAGCTGATCCAGTTGGAGAAATACTCTGGCTCGAGGGCATCCCGCTCGACTCTTTTGCCTCCTGTTTCGGCATAGATGGCATGGAGATTGAACCTATGCTTCCCGGGCAGGAGGCTGAGAGCCTTTGCCGTGTCACTTCTCAACTCGTCCGCGTTTCTAGGCTTGCCATGATAGTTGCCCGTGGCGAGGATTCCACCCCCGGACAATCCCTCACTCGACTCGAAGCCCCCTACGTCATCTCCCTGCCAGCAGTGAAGGGACAGCGGGATTTTCGAGAGAGCCTCCATCGCAGCCGCCACATCGACGTCAAAAGCGGCGTATATTTGCCTGGCATCCTCGTACTGCCTCTGTATGAGATCCCGATCAATTTTCTTCAACACGACCGCTCCTCCGTTCCTTGGTTATCCCAACATGATCTGGCCCCCCGTCACCGGTACAGCCTGGCCAGTTTCATATCGCTGTTCCAGGATGTAGAAGAGGGCCCTTTCTATATCTTTGATTTCACATCCCCGCCCCATTGGGATCTGGCTTTCGTAGTATCGACGCACATCCTCTGGGCTTTTCGCACCGGGGACCTTACCGGCCTTCAGGTACTGAACAAAGAGCCCCTTTTGCGGATCTGACCATAGAGGGCCGTCGAAATAGTTGCCCGGGCAGATGGCATTGACCTTTATATTGTATGCCACGAGCTCAAGGGCGAAACTCTGAGTGAGGCCTAGGCTTCCAAACTTGCTGCCGGCGTAGGCGAAGTTCATGTTGCTTCCCTTTAAGCCTGATTTTGAATTGATCTGCACGATATCCATCATCCTTCCGGCATTGAAGCGGTTTTGCAGCTTCATGATCGCGCTGGCATATTTGGCACAGAGGAAAAAGCCCGTGTAGTTGATCTGAGTCACCGATTCGAATGAGGCGAGGTCCATATCCTCGAGGCCTCCGGCCCTCAGAATACCGG
>CAZLRN010000478.1:0-3695 GCA_964561715.1 uncultured Spirochaetales bacterium | reverse complement strand
AAGTTATAGACGATTTTAGCATCTTCACCATAAGCCACGGGTGTGCCCTCGGCTACTAAAATCGATGAATGGTAATCGGGGTAATCTTCGAATCGCCGCAGGACATCCTCTCTGATACCATGCACGACGCCGTGATTCTGCAGTATCATCATCATGTTTTCGAATGAAATATCGGTTCCGCCGGGTCCCGGAGCAGCCACTTCCATATACGCCGACATCTCGTCGCTCGAAACCTCGACGTTCATAATCGCATCGTTTGCCGGAGTGTAATCAAAATTCCCTATATTGATATATTCCTCGTCGGCTCTCTTCACTACTTTCGCGACAAGGGCAGCATCGAAATCAGTCACGTGTCTGTTCCTGATTTTATCGAGAGCAGCCCCCTCGGACACTCTGGAGCCCTTTCCAACAGGCTTTGTCACTTTCAGAAGCACCCCATCCTGGGTAAGGCGGACAAAGGCTTCTCCGTCCCGGTCTCTCGCGATGCTTTTCTGTTCTTGATCCGCTGCGACGGCATCAGAGAGGGTCTCCTCGAGACCTGGTATCTTCACCTCCGGAGGCTTCTCATAGACCTGCAGAATCCACGGTCTTTTTCCATAACCCAAAAAGCCCCTATCCCCTCTCTTCAGCACCTCATACTCCAGATCTTGGATGGATACCCCCAGTTCGATAGAGGCTTGGCCGAGAGCATCCTCTATTGTATCGCCTTCGACTTCGACGGACCTGATTTCCTTGTCCGCTGCGGATTGCTGAGCCATATAATCCTGCACCTGACTCAACTTGATCATCACATAATCCCCTTTTTGACGTTTGTCAGCTTGGAACGGAGCCTCATGATAGCTTTCGTATGGAGTTGGGAAATTCGCGATTCCGTCACACCCAATACATGACCGATTTCCTTTAGCGTCAGATCCTCGTAGTAGTAGAGAATCAGTACCTTTTTTTCCTTGTCCGGGAGCTCGCTTATAGCTTCGACAATAACTCTCTTTATTTCCTCCCTCTCGACAATGGTATCAGGATTCATGCTCGAGGGGGACTCTATGCTTTCAACAATCGATATCTGATCGTCATCCTCACCGCTATACCAAACATCATTGAGAGACAGAATAGACGTGCTACTAATCTTGAGTATGAGAGCCTGAAACTCCTCTACATCCATCGACATAGCCTTGGCGATCTCTTCGTCGGTTGCGGCACGCCCCAGTCTCGATTCCAGAGACCGAATGGTGTCTTCCACCTCTCTCGATTTCTGCCTTACCGACCTAGGAACCCAATCTATAGAGCGAAGCTCATCGAAGATAGAGCCCCTGATTCTTGTCACGGCGTAAGTCTTGAATTTCACATGTTTTGCCGGATCAAACTTTTCAATTGCGTCAAAGAGACCAAAAACTCCAAATCCGACGAGGTCATCGAATTCGACATTATGAGGCATCCCAATAGCGACCTTTCCGGCCACATATTTAACGAGAGGGGCATACTGCTTGACAAAGAAGTCCCTGATACTCGTATCGCGAGTCCTTCTGTAGATCTTCCAGAGCTCTTCCTCCGATTTGCCCTCCCATCTTCTCGTCATACCGACTTAACCTTTCTCGTCCCTTTTTAGCCATGTCTTAATAGCCTTTGCAGTGGTCGCCGCATCCTGCTGTTGGCCCATCACATCAATTGTCGCATCCGACTGTGGAGCATTCTGCTCAGTATTCGATTGGGCGAAAGCCCCTTCGATAGAATCCAAGCTCGGCATTGAATCGAGATCAGCAAACTCCTCCTGTATGTCTTCGGGTGCGGGTTGCGCCTCGGTCTCAGCGGCCCATGCTGCCGGCTCATCGCTCAGCTCTTCTTCGGTAGGACCTGACTCTCCAATGGGTCCCTTATCAACATCGCCCATTCCATTCTCTAAAGCCGCTCCGGCGATCTCCGGCTCGAATTCGAGCTCTGAATCTCCTCCCTCGCTTTCAGCAGCTCGCCCCGCTTGCGGTTCCAATCTCTCGAAGCCTTGGTCCGCTGAGAAAGGCTCGGAGACTCCCGAAGGTTTCTGTTGGGCATGCGGATTCTCTTCGGGAATGACGATATCCACCTCATCGCCGGACTCCCGAGCCTGCACGGGAGTTCCCCTCGCTTCTGCGTTGAGCAGCTCCGGTATAAATCTCTGAAGAATCCACCAAGCCCCTGCGCCTAATAGCGCAAAAACAGCCGCACCGATTATAGTGCGAATCAGAATGAGTCCAAATGGTATTCCGCCTAGAAGTCCAGCAAAAAGGGAGATGACAACGGCCAGAGCAGCAAAGCCTAAGATAAAACGAAAATTGAACATACTCCTTTTGAAAGCTTAGGTAAAAAGTCTTCCCCCGTCAAGGCGATAGATGCTCATGAAGAAACCCGGCTGTGAAAGAGACGCTTGAGAAAACCCGCGATTCCACTTCCCTCCTTGTATTCGATATTCTCGAGCCTCCCCATGATGTGACGGATGCACATGGAGGCCTTTGCTTTAGAGTCCATTACAAAGAAGGGCTTCTGCTTGACCACAGAATTGTGGACCAATTCGTCGTCGTACACAAATCCCAAATAATCCACTCTGAGGTTTAAGAACTGCCCGGCGATATTGATGACCCGCTCTGCCACTTTTTTCCCTTCGGTCACGGACTTGACTCTATTGACGACGAGTTTCAGACCGAGGTTCAGATTCTCGATCTCCGTTGCAATGATCTTTATGATTCCGTAAGCGTCCGTTATGGCAGTCGGCTCAGGGGTTGTGACGATGATCACATCATCTGCGGCGGCGATAAAGGACAGCACATTATTCGAAACACCTGCTCCTGTATCAATAATGAGGATATCTGCGGTGGAGAGGTCCTGAAGCTCTTCGACAAAGCTGCTCCTCTCTTCCTCAGAGAGATTGGCGATCTTGGAAAAACCAGAAGCCCCAGCCACAATTTGGATGCCGTAGCTGGTGTCCTGGATAATATCTTTCATCTTCTTCTGTTTTCGAATGAGATGGTAAAGGTTGTACTTAGGAATGATACCAAGCACAACGTTGACGTTTGCCAAACCGAGATCGGCGTCCATGACAACAACCTTTTTGCCCAGCTGAGCATAGGAGAGTGCCAGATTGATCGCGATGTTTGTCTTGCCAACTCCCCCTTTTCCGCTAGAAACGGCGATAATCCTCGTCTTTCCATTGTTCTTGATTCCGCCGGTCAGGCTGGGACTCCCATTTCTGCTGTTTTTGCGCTCCCGCATGATCTCTCTCAGCTTCTCCGCTTGGTCTGCCATGTACTTTACCATCCTACTTTTGTATCGACAACTTTGCGGCCAAACTTGCTCTCGATGTGCTCCTTGTCTACGCGGAATCCTTCTAGGCTCAATAGCAGCCGAGCAACACTTGCCGGCTCTATATCCTGAGGCACCATCTGGCCATCTGTGATGTAGGAAAGGGATTTCTTATGCTCGCTCAATATACTAATTATGTTGCCAAACCGGTAAGTCTCGTCCAGTTTAGTAAGGATGACCGATTTGTATTTAAAGGGCTCGAACTGACGCAGAATCTCCTCGATATCGCTGCTCTTCGTCGTGGCGCTGATCGTGAGATGAACTTCGCTTTCGCTTCCGCAGGCATCGAGAACGGATCTCATCTCGCCGAGCTTGACAAAATCGTTGGGGCTCTTTCCGATCGTGTCGATGAGCACGATATCCACGTC
>CAZLRN010000477.1:0-3696 GCA_964561715.1 uncultured Spirochaetales bacterium | reverse complement strand
GGGTAATGTCTTTCTGTCGCTGGGAATTAACCATGTCGGCCCGAAGTTTCTCTTCTGGGAATACAATCGTAAGCATCTGGAAAAGAAATATGGCAAGGTAGCAGACCCATTTGAGCTCGATCAATTCAGGCAGAGCGAGGGATGGAATATTTGGATTCAAACGGTGCGAGAGGATTTTCGGGAGTGGGGATTCAATACTCTGGGAGCTCTCTCGACTATTGATGCCCGTCCGGCAGAGTTACCCTACTGCATGATGATTCCGTGGTTTACGCTGTCCCATTCAGCTCCGGTTGGGCGAATACAGTATCCCGATGTATTCAGCCCTGAATTCGAGAAGCAATGCGATGAGATGGCCAGGAATATGTGCCAGCCGGTTGCTCAAGATCCTCTCCTGCAGGGATATTTCTATCTCGAAGGGCCGGTTTTGACCAAAGAAGTAGCAGAGGAACAGACAGGCGGTCACCTCTGGGGTTTTAAGCGAGGGGAAATACCCACTTGGCCGGAGGCGCTGAAATCCGTACGTTTGACCTCCTGGACGAAGACCCCCAATCCGGGGAAAAAGGTATACGTTGAATTGATGAAGCAACGTTACGGCACTATCGCCGCCTTTAACCGGATGTTCGGAACTAACTGCGAGAGCTTTCGCGCGTTATATATGCGTGATATGTCGTCGCTCGCCCCAAGAGACGCTGCTCGAGCAGAAAAGGATGATGAAGCCTTCCTGAGCCTGATTCTCAAGCGTTACTACCAGGTAACTCATGACGCTATTCGCCGTTATGACCCGAACCACCTTATATTTGGCGATCGGTATAACGGTCATGGCCATGACTTCATACCAGAGGTAGCAATCACGGCGATGAAGCCGCATGTCGACGTATTTTCCGTGCACCGTTACGGATTCTTTGAAGAGATCAAGGATGATCTGGAGCGATGGCACCGGCTTTCCTGCAAGCCTGTCTTTTTAGCGGATCCCTGCTTTTCGGTTCCTGACGAGAACATGCCTAATCCCTTTGGGCCCCACGTGGAATCCCAGCAGGCTCGAGCCAGGGCTTACGAGGAATATGCCCGGAGTTTGTTTGCTCTGCCATATGTAATTGGAATGCACTGGTGTGGTTATGTTGATGTATGGTCAGTCGTGCTTGGTGAAAGGCAGTATACCGGAATCAAGGATGTGTGGGAGAATGCTTATCCGGTAGCCGATTCCATGAAACGCTTCAACGCAGAGGTCTATCAGTATGCTGCGGGCATTCATGAGGTTTTATAAGAATCTTCTACCCTCATCAAGCATGATTTAGCATCGATTTGCACATAATCAATCAAGTCATCCATGATCTGTCTGAGGTTTCCACAGGAATGCAGAGCAAAGGCTTTGTCCATTCGATGTACAATGTCTCCAATCCGCTTGTGGCCTACCAAAACGATTTCTCGTATGTCCTGGGGATTCAAAGAAGTTCCCGACCGAAATCCCATGTTATCCCAAACCATTACGGTTTTAACTCTCTCAAATTGAACCAGGATCTCAGCATACTCCTCATATATATTTGTTAGACGTCGACTGATCTCATAAACAAGCTCTTTGTTATCGCACATCGCATAACACAGTGATTCGAATCCCATAAGCTTGTTCATCGCGGCCTATGATACTTTCGCGGACCTGGCTCCAGAGCTCGTTCTTGGATTCTCTTGACGGAACGCTTTTCCCATTCATAATGGGACCAGTATGATTGTGAGATATCGAATCTGTCAACGGCTGAGAAATACCGCACGTTGAACTAAAGATTGGACATTCGGCATTCTCAGTCTCTACCGGCTTTCGCAAGAATTATTATTATGAGGGGAGATACAGGAAAAGTGCCATGAATCCTGCAGAAGTAAAATCACGAATTCTCTCGTGCATCGATGCACATCGCGATGAGATTATCGAGGTCGGCGAGGATATCCGTCTCCACCCTGAGTTGGGTTTCAAGGAGTTTCGCACTGCAGATATCGTCAAGCGGTACATGGAAAAACTCGGCATTGGCCATAAATCCGGTATCGCCATAACCGGCGTGAAGGGAATGCTCGAGGGAGCTCGCTCCGACATAACCATGGCTTATATGGGGGAGCTGGACTCGGTGCTCGTACGCGCGCATCCGGATGCCGATTTGGAGACGGGAGCCGCCCACGCTTGCGGTCACAACGCGCAGATAGCTAACCTCATAGCCCTCGCGTATGGTTTGACCGAGAGCGGAGCTATGGCCGCGCTGGACGGCAATGTTGCTCTCATGGCAGTGCCTGCAGAGGAGTATGTGGAAGTGGCCTACCGCCTCTCTCTCAGGAACGAAGGCAAACTCGAGTTTTTGGGTGGCAAGCCGGAGATGGTGCGTCTAGGAGCCTTCGACGATGTTCATATGGCCTTTATGACCCATCAGTCAACCAAAAAGGAGAAGGAGGGGGCCTTTGGAGTCGGGGGACCCTCTAACGGCTGCATTGTCAAATACATCCGGTACGAAGGAGTGGCGTCCCACGCTGGAGGAGCTCCGCACGATGGGATCAACGCTCTCAAAGCGGCCACTTTCGGTCTTTCGGCTATAGATGCG
Organism: uncultured Spirochaetales bacterium; assembly: GCA_964561715.1. GTDB lineage: Bacteria > Spirochaetota > Spirochaetia > SZUA-6 > CAZLRN01 > CAZLRN01. The sequence goes on along the minus strand of CAZLRN010000477.1, from coordinate 1,117 downwards.
ATCCGCGAGACCTTCAAAGACGAGGATCACATCAGAGTTCACCCGATCATCACAAAAGGGGGAGAGCTCGTTAATGTGGTCCCCGCCGATGTCCGGCTGGAGACATTTGTGCGTGGAGCGAGCATCGAAGCGATGACCGAGGCGGCTAAAAGGGTCGATCGATGTCTCAAAGCCGGAGCAATGGCCATAGGCTGTAAGGTGCATATCACAACCATCCCCGGCTATCTACCCAAACGCCTCAGCAATGAGTTTGTAGAGGTTTACAAACATAACGTTATCGAGCTTGCCGGGCAGAAGGAGTGGAGTGAACCCCACTTTGGCGCGGGTTCTACGGACGTCGGGGATTTGAGCCACATTATGCCGGCTATCGAGGCGCAGGCGGCTGGAGCAGAAGGCACAGGCCACGGTGCCGACTATCGTATCGCGGACGACGATCGTGCCTATATCGCGCCCGCCAAACTGGCTGCTATGACAATAGTCGATCTTCTCAAGCATAAGGCTGCGGCCGCGCGAAAGGTCATCGAGGCCTATGATCCGCCAATGACGAAGGGGAGTTACCTCGAGTTTATGCGGAAAATCGATAAACAGGATTCCTGGAACGGCGCTTAAATACTCACACGAACTCGACAGTCAGATCTGGAAACTCATTCTCCAAGGCGGCTGTAATCGTCGTCAATTCCGAGTCGATGGCTGGATTTTCATGGCAATATCCGCTAAACTCCACGCCAATGAAAATCGAGCTCCCAAAACAGAACAACTACGAGGTAGCATACAACAGAGCCGCAGAGATACTTCGAAACGACGATCTCTCCAAAACCGCCGAACGATGCGGGAGCGAGGTTGTCGTCGCTGGCAAGAATGGGAGGATACGACTTGAGTATCTGAACAGCGCGCTGGAGATCTCGCTTCCCGCGGTACAATTCCAGCCTGAATCTCTGTCAATGACCGAACAGATACTGGTTCTCCACTACCTCACAGAGCGAGGAGACCATCATGCCAAGGGCGAATATGTGGCGTACAAGAATCTTCCGGGGGCATCTTTCTACGCCTCGCCTTACCGAAGACGGAGCATCGAACGATTGCTCGCTCTCTTCGGAGAAAACCCGGAGGAGCTGCT
>CAZLRN010000476.1:0-3698 GCA_964561715.1 uncultured Spirochaetales bacterium | reverse complement strand
ATCCTGAGCTCGGTTTCCGCTTGGGTTCCGGACATCGATGATCCGCAGAAGACAGCCCGGCTATTGTCCGATGCCCTGAACCTGGATGAGGCGAGCCTGACAGAGAAGCTGTCCAATTCCAGGGGATTTGTTTGGATCAAGAGAAAAATCACTCCAACGGAGGCCGAAAAAATCTCGAGTTTGAAAGCCGACGGGAGCCTCCAGGGGATCAACCTCGAACCAGAATATGGGCGCAACTATCCTGAACGGGACTTTGCGTGTCATCTCGTCGGCTATGTCGGCATCGACAATACCGGCTTGGATGGCATCGAATGGAGTTTCGAAAGAGAGCTCTCTCCACCGATCATGGGAGGCGGGGTCGAGGAAATATACGGCAATCAGGTGTATCTGACGATTGATATGAACACGCAGTACTACGCCGAAAAGATCGCACAGGAATGCATGCGGGAGAATGACGCTGATTCCGTTATGATACTGGTTATGCATGCTCCTACAGGGGATATTCTCGCCTATGTGTCCCTCCCCGGATTTGATCCAAACAACCTTTCGAATCAGGATCCGCGAAATATGATAAACCGTCCCATCCGGACGGCCTATGAGCCGGGGTCGGTCTTTAAGATATTCAGCATATCCTCGTTTCTTCAATTAGGAGGCATCACGCCCGACGACACCTTCTACGCCTCCGGTACCTACGAAAAGCCCGAGTACGGAATAAAAATCAACGATCTGGCGGCCTACGGCGAGGTAGACGCCCAGAGGATCTTAATGTATTCAAGCAACGTGGGCGCGGCGTATGCTTCTGAAACGGTGGACAAAAAAAGCTTCTATGACATTCTCCGCCGATTCGGATTTGGGAAGCCGATCGGTGTTCCTATTTCGGGAGAAACCTCGGGCATCTTGCGAAAACCGTCGACATGGTCTGCCCGTACCAAGCCCACGCTGGCTTTCGGGCAGGAAATTTCGGTTTCAGCTATTCAGATTATGGCTGCGGCGACCGTACTGGCCAATCAGGGGCTTCTTCTCAAACCTCGATTTGTGAAAAAGATCGTTTCCCCCGAAGGGGCTCTCATAAAAGAATACCAACGAGAACCTGTCGCAGAGGTGCTGTCTCCCGAAGTATCGCAATCGGTGCTCCTGATGATGGAAACAGCAACTCACCTCGGGGGGACAGCCCGAAGAGCCTACATCGAAGGTGTCAGGATCTCGGGTAAAACGGGAACAGCACAGGTGGTAAATCCGGACACCGGCTCCTATTACAAAGACCGATACATTGCGTCTTTTATTGGAATTTTTCCGACGGAAAAGCCCGAATTGATTATTTACGTAGTCATAAATAATCCCAAAGGAGAGCATTACTACGGCAGCAGAATCGCTGCTCCTGTTTTTAGGGAATTGGCTCAAAAGCTGATAGCCATGAGGGGCATTCAGACAGACACAACACAAGTGGTGTCCCACTCCGGCAAAATAACTGTGCCCGTTGTCAGCGCGATCAAGATCGAAGGCACGATACCTGATTTGACAGGAACCGCAAAGAGACAACTGCTCTCGCTCTATAAGATGGATGAAATCGAGCTGATCATGATCGGAGAGGGATATGTAGTCCGTCAGAATCCCCCTCCTGGCACTCCGGTCAAGAAGGGCATGCAGCTGATTTTGGAGTTCGAATGAGCCACTTCGACAAGAATTGGCGCCTACTCGTCGATCACCATCCAAACCTCGCTCGACTAAGCAGCGAGGGAAACAGCAGCTTGAAAATCGTTCCATCTCGAAGCGGGAGTCCCACGGCTCTCTTAGCTGACCGCTACATTCACAGTCGCTTCGATCCTATGCAGGAAGCGCGACGCATTATCGATAAAGAGTGCATAGAAGGGGCAACGACTTACCTTTTCTTCGGATTCGGCCTCGGCTATCTGATAGAGGCATTTTTGGAGATAGCCGGCGATCGATTGGCAGTTGTGATCGAGCCCGATCGTGGCCATTTCTTGACTGCACTCTCATCTCGAGACCTAGAGAACCTTCTCACAGATGAGCGTCTTAGCTATTTTGTTGATGAAGAACCGGAAGCCCTTCCTGTTCTGCTCGACTCTCTTCCCTCGAATCACCTCAAGCTGGTGCCTCTGAGAAGCATCATGGGTCAAGCGGAGCATTACTACAGTAGAGTCAATGGCATCATCAAAGCTTACGTTACAAGGAAAAAAATCAACCTCAATACACTTGATCGCTTCGGTAAGCTGTGGGTTAAAAACCTCACGCAGAATATCGAGCTGCTCCTTCGGGCTCCCGGAGTTCAGGGGCTGGCGAATGCCTTTGCAGGCATCCCCGCACTTGTGCTCGCATCGGGCCCTTCCCTCGATTCCCTGCTCCCCATCATCTGTGAACTGCGACAAAGATTTCTCACGATCGTTGTCGATACGTCCTTGAAATCCTGTATCGAGCAAGGTACCGATCCGGATTTCCTCGTCATCGTAGATCCCCAATATTGGAATACCCGGCACATCGACGGCGTCGATCTCAACAGCACGATTATCGTTTCCGAATCCTCGACACACCCGCGGGTATTTCGCACTCTCAGCGCTCCCACGTTTCTGGGAAGCTCCCTCTTCCCACTCGGGCGATGTCTCGAATCGGCTATTGGGAAAAAAGGTGCGCTCGGAGCCGGCGGCTCCGTTGCAACCACGGCTTGGGACCTGGCTCGGTTGAGCGGATGCCATCCGATCTATATAGCGGGTTTGGATTTAGGATATCCTGAGAGAGCGACTCATTTCAGAGGCGCCTATTTCGAGAACCGCTTTCACACCCGCTCAACGAGGCTGAGGTCTAGCGAGGAAATGTCATTTTCCCTTCTCTATCAAGCTTTTCCTTTCACCGTGGCATCTAACTCGGGAAGGCCTGTTCTGACGGATCAAAGAATGATCATCTACAAATGGTGGTTTGAAAATCAACTTAAAATTCACCCGGAGGCGAAGACATTTACGCTCTCCCCCGGCGGTGTGCGGATTGAGGGTATGTCATTAGCTTCGACGCAATCCCTTCTGGGCTTCCCCGTAATAAGAGATCGCATCGATGAAGGCAAAGAGCGAATCCGACATCTATCCCAATCCTCATGCCGCACCGATGATACCCTTAGGATAGCTCTCGAAGAGTCAGTTAAAGAGCTGATCGAAGAGCTACGGAGTCTCGATTCCCTTGCGTCCGAGGCTTTGCTGCAGGTAAAAGCCCTCGAAGCGGGCAGACCGCACAGCACTGAGAATCAAATCCGACTCGAAGAGCTTAACGGAATAGACGATCGGATACTCAAAACAGGTTCGAGAGATGTCGCCAGTTTTCTGCTTCAATCTCTCATACGCAGGATCGAAGATGGGGGCAAGGTTGAAGGCTTCCCTCCGGATGGATCTTACTCCGATGTGCTCAAAAACTCAAAAGAGCTCTATTCCGAACTCAGAGATTCGGCTCTCTATCACGTCAAATACCTCGAAAAAGCGCTGGAAACCCTCTGCGACGGAGTTTGAGCACAGGAAACCTCTTACCGGACCACTTCGTGAGCCCAGTAAAAGACCGCCGCTTCAGCGACGGTGCGTCGCTACGACCGCTGCGGTGCGTCGCCACGACCGCTGCAAAGCAGCGGGCTCAGCGTGGGCGGGGTGCGGCGCCGGGCGGCGGGGCCCCGCGCCGGGGCCCGCCCCCCCCCCCCGGGGGGG
>CAZLRN010000475.1:0-3701 GCA_964561715.1 uncultured Spirochaetales bacterium | reverse complement strand
ATCTGCCCGCTTTTTTGATCTATATCGGCTTTGCAGTGGGTGTCATCTTTACTATCGCATATCTTTCGGGAAGGCGTACCGCCCTGACCTATGATCCCGCAGATTTTTCGAATGATTTCCGAGAGTCGATTCTGCCCGTATTGCTATGGCTGGTCGATGAGATCGGAGATCAATCCACTGCCCTGCTGCGGATGGACCTGTCCCACCACAATGCACCAGACAAGGAGGTTACCCTATCCGAGTTTCTGGAGGTGTTGACAGACATCGACGGACGGGAAGCCTTTGGCAGATACTACCTCAGTCCGTGGTGCGAAGCATTGGCTGTTTCTCCGGAGGGTGGGCGCTTCTATATCGAGATGATCGTTGGATCAGTAGCTGCATCGGAGGCGGAATCCCAGATCTCGGAGTCTATCTCGCCCTCGCAGAGAAGCGCTCTGTCAGAATGGTCGGAATTCACGCGTATCGAGGTCGCCTATTCGCCGAAATCGGACGCGTCGAAGTGGGAGAGCATGCCGGATCTGCAATCTCCGAAGGCCTTAGTCGAGGCTGCAGGGGATTCGGGTGTGTCGCTCTTCCGAGATCGGCAGACATTTCGATTTGAATGGGAAGAAGTTGATCGAAGCCCCGGCAGCTGTGTTCCACCTGAAACGATTATAGATATGATTAAAGGCCTTCTATCGGATGCGGAGGGGGAAGCGGAGTAGGCGCTCTCGAAAAACTGGCGAAACGGCACTCAAATGGAGCCGTTTTCGACTTGATTGAATGTCGCAATCATTCGGACTGCTGCAATCCTTCGGATTGCTTATGTTGTGGGACAACGAAAATCCTATTAGTATGATCGAGCGAACAGATACAAGAAGGAGGATCACTTGCTAAAGAAAAATCGACTGAGAGAGCTTCTCAACGCCGGCAAACCCAGCATAGGCACAAGACTCCAGTGCACCTGGCCGACCATCACCGAACTGGTGGGTCAAACGGAGAAATTCGATTATGTCGAAATTCTGGCCGAATATGCTCCCTTTGACCTCTATGCTTTGGAGAACATCGGTCGCGCTATTGAGCTACACGGCATGTCCGGCTTGATAAAGGTTGGTCAGGAATCCAGAGAGTTCCAAGCTGTTAAGGCTCTTAGCTCGGGAATTCAGAATATCCTCTTCGCCGATGTGAGATCGGCCGAAGATGCTGAGAGATGCGTCAAATGCGTGCGTGCGGAGTCTCCGGAGACGCAAGGCCGAAGGGGCGTTGGTGCAGGAAGAGATGTGGGCGTCACGCTGGCAGGGGGGACACCCTTCTATGTTCAGACGACGATGGATTCGGTCGTGATTTTCATGATCGAGAAGAAAGAAGCGGTGGAGAACCTGGAATCCATTCTCGATGTTGGGGGAGTCGACATGGTGCAGTTCGGACCAGGGGACTACTCCATGAGCATAGGCCAGGCCGGCAACCGGCAGCATCCCGATGTGAGAGAGGCTGAAGAGTTTGTCATCAAAACGGCCCTGGAGAAAGGTATCATGCCCAGAGCCGAGTTGGGATCGCCGGAAGGCGCCAGAAGATACATCGACATGGGAATACGACATTTCTGCCTGGGAACGGATGTACGAATTCTCTTTGACTGGTATAAAGAGGCGGGCTCGGCGCTGAGGGATATGCTGGAGAACCTCTGAGGGTGAAAGGCGGAGAATTGCTAGAGGGCAGGTGCGCAATCGTAACGGGCGCTGGAATTGGTATTGGGCAAGGGATCGCAGAGGAGCTCGCCCGGCAGGGAGCATCGGTGGTTCTGCACTACGCTCACAGCCGGGATGGAGCCGAAGAGACTACCAGCCGAATTATAGAAACTGGCGGAAGGGCTACAGCCATAGGGGCAGACCTCGCTCGAGTCTCTGAATGCATCCGTCTCGTCGATGAGGGTGCTGCGTTTCTCGGCGGGCTGGACATACTGGTCAACAACGCCGGAGTCACAAAAACCATACCTTTCTTGGAATCTCGCGAGAAGGATTTCGACCTACTTTTCAATGTGAATATAAGGGGTCAGTACTTCTGCGCACAGCAGGCTGCCAGGCACATGATCAAGCGAGGCGGGGGAAGCATCGTAAATATCACGTCGGTCCACGCCTACAGCGCCCTGCCTGGTCATTCGATTTACGCAGCAACAAAAGGCGCAATCGTAAGCTTCACAAGAGAGTTGGCTATAGAGCTGATCCCAGATAGGATTCGGGTCAACGCTGTAGCGCCGGGCATGATCGAGGTGCCTCGCCACCGCGCCAAAAAAGATTACACCAGAGAAAAGGCGAGGGGATTCGTGCCTTGGGGTCGCGTCGGCCTTCCGGAGGATATCGCAAAAACAGTAGCCTTTCTGGTGTCGGATGACGCAGAGCTGATCGTGGGACAGACACTTGCAGTAGACGGCGGTCTATTGTCAAAGATGGCCGCCCCCCGGAACGGGTAGAGGTAGGAGGACGAAAGATGGTGAAAATGGGTGTGATAACGAGCTTTCTTGGACAGAGCAAAGATCGATTTCACTTTTATCACGAAGACATTGACCTCGAAGCGAAGTTTCGGCTCGTAACCGAGTTGGAGGGTTATGATGGAGTCGAGGTGGTATACCCCTATGAGGTGAAGAAGGCGGACGAGACACGGAAGCTTCTGGATAAGTATAATCTAAACGTTGCCGCGGTGAATGTGAACATCAAGGCGGAGCCGGAGTTTCGAAATGGGGGCGTGACAACCCACGAGAAGGCTGTAAGGGACAAAGCCGTAAGTTTCATCAAGGAGGCAAAGGATTTCGCCGAAGCTATCGGAGCCAATAAAGTGACCTGCTGCCCTCTGGCAGACGGCTACGAGTTTGTTTTCCAGCACGACTACGCCCAGGCCTGGAGATTCCTCGTGGAAGCTTTCGGGGAGGCCGGGTCTTACAAGAGAGAGATCCCGCTCTTTATCGAATACAAACCTAGCGAAACGAGAGGGCACTGTTTTGTCGACAACGCGGCGAAGGCTCTATGCCTCTTAAACGATATCAAGATTCCAGAGATGGGCGTAACCCTGGATTTTGGACACTCCGTCTATGGCCTGGAAAACCCGGCCGAAGCGGTCAGCCTGCTCGCCGAGAGCCCTTACCCCTATTACATCCATATCAACGACAACGATGCCAGATGGGACTGGGACTACTTCTGTGGCACCAAGCACTATCTGGAGTATCTGGAGTTTCTCTACTACCTGAAGAAGTTCGGCTATGCCGACTATCTGACCTCTGATACATCTCCCACCAGGTGGGATATCAAAAAAACCTTCGAGGCCAACTCTCGACTCACCGACAAGATCTGGAAGGCTCTCGACGGAATTGATACCAAAGAGATCGACAAATTGATAAGAGAGGGCGATTATCTGGAGACCTGGAAGTTTGTCGAAGAAAAGTTTTTCAGGGTCTAACTATGATTACAAAAAAGCAGCTACGCGAAGCGCAGAAGTGGGCCTATGATTTTTTCAAAAAGGCTGGAATTCCGATTCGGGAGGACGAGAGGGAAAAGATAGAGATCGCCGATTTCGGACTCAATGAGTTCGAGAAGCAGGGAATGCATCTCTTTACTTTAATCGCCACCAACCGCTACGCTGCCAAAGCTCTCGCACTGGCGCCGTTTCAGACGGAGCCCGAACATTGGCATCCCCCTATCGAAGGCGATCCCGGCAAGCAGGAGACGATTCGC
>CAZLRN010000474.1:0-3715 GCA_964561715.1 uncultured Spirochaetales bacterium | reverse complement strand
GGGAGTCTTGTTTTATGCGCTGTGCCACTTCCTGTCCATCCATATGGGGCATTCCCAAATCAGTTATAACCACATCGAAGACGTTCCCCTTCTCCTTTTCAGAATGGAAGATTTTCAGGCCCTCCTGTCCACTATCAATGGCTTCAACTGTGTGTCCATCTATCTGAAGCGTTTCTTTTAATGCATCCAGCACCTTAGCATCATCATCAATACAAAGAATACGAAGAGATGGAAGAGAAACCGTTACTTCTTCTTGAAAAGCCTCAATAATTTTCATTTCTTTGATAGGAAATAATAAACGTACTGTCGTTCCTACTCCCGGCTCACTTTCGATTTTTATATCTCCTTCATGTCGTTGCATCACGCCATACACCATCGCCAGTCCCAGCCCTGTTCCTCGTTCTCCTTTTGTGGTAAAAAAGGGTTCCAGACATCGTTGTGTGTGCTCTTCATCCATTCCAGTACCAGTGTCGATAACTTCGATAACCATATTGGAATCATGTATATAGACTTTGATAGTAATCTCACCATCTTCTGGCATCGCATCTACCGAGTTGAAAATCAGATTCATTAATGCCTCGCGAATTTCACTCTCAATTCCCGCCAAAGCAGGCAGATCCTCAGATAGCTCAGTTTTTATATTGATAACAACGCCTTTTCTATGTGGCACATCCTTCCACCGGGGCCTGCTTATTTCAATTACCTGGTTTATCACCTCCTTAATATTGATCTCCTTAATTTCTGTCTCATCCTCTTCTTTCCGATAGAACTTCCGCATTCTCATGGTTGTATTTTCAATATCTCTTGTCGCATCCTGAATAATTTCAAGAAAACGTTTTGCTCGTTCGCTCAAGTCTGGTTCACCCTCAAGTAAAGCCTCAGTATAAAGTGTGATTGGCGCGAGCGTATTATTTATGTCATGGGCGATTCCACTGGCCATCTGTCCCATGGCGTTCAGACGCTCCTGCTCAAGCATGATCTTCTGTGTCTTCCTGAGCTGGCCGTAGGATTTCTCTAGATCCATATAGAGTTTTCGATTCTGCACCGCCAGAGCGAGATTCTCGGACATTCCGGCTAAGAAGCTCCTTTCATATTCATTGATTGACGCGATCTCCTTGAAAAACATGCGCAACGAGCCAAGCCACTTTTCCTCTTTTACAAACGGCACTATGATCAATGAGTTCAGCCCTGATTGTTTCAGCCTTTGAAGAAAGATCGAATTCTCTTTAGATAAGGAAGTGGTATCTATTTCCGATAGCCGCTGGATATGCACCTGCTTGATTTGCATTCTATCCAGCAGTCTATATTGGTCTGAAGGTATGGTAGCATCCAGTTTGAGACCTATCTTCGATGCCAGAGATAGGCCTTTCGAGCTCAGAGCGAGGATGGAATAAGTCCCCTCATCTTCACTAAGCAGGCCAATCATTCCAAATTTAAAAGAAAAGCTTTCTTCCAGACGCTGCATGACTACCCGTAGGATGCTCTCTATATCACTCCGTTGGGCAATGGAGCGTGAGATGTCGGTGAGCACTCTCATCCAGCGTAACTGCTGATGAAGCCCATCTTCCGCCCGCTTGCGCTCGGTGATGTCACGGTCAATACCCCGGTAGCCACAAAGCCGACCGTCGGTGTCAAAGAAGGGCACCCCGCTGGTTTCTAGCACGACCAATCTGCCATCCTTATGCAGGTTGGCATTCTCCAATGCAGCAAAGCGTCTCTGGGACTCTATGATGGCTCGGAACTCCTCAGCGATGCGTTTTGCCTCTTCTGGGGGCATCAAATCGAACGGAGTCTTGCCGATGACTTCACCTGGTTCGTATCCCAACAGATCCTTGACTTTCGGACTAGCATAAGTGTAAACGCCGTCAGCACCGACTTCCCAGACCCAGTCACTAGTGCTCTCGGTCAAAGCCCGGAAACGCTCCTCGCTTTTCCGTAGCATCTCCTCGGTTCGCTTGCGCTCGGTGATGTCCTGCACCATTGAAAGAACGCCTATCACTACGCCATCAGTCTCATGGAGAGGCGTGTTTGCCCAGTCACAGATGATCGTGCGACCATCCTTGGTAATGTTCTCGTTTACACTATAGGCTGTCATGTCGCCTTCAAGCAGTCGCCGCCAAATATCGTCCACATGAGGCTGGGCCTCTTTCGGCACAATAATGTCGTATGGGTGTTTCCCCATTGCTTCTTCTGCTGTAAAACCGAAAATCCTTTCAGCAGCGGGATTCAAGGATTGCACGCGGAAGTCTGTATCCCAGACAATCAGCCCGATAGGCATCCGCTTAATCTGAAGTTGGAGGCGTTCTCTGGCCTGCTTTATTTCTTCCTCTGCCTGCTTACGCTCGGTGATGTCCCTTGTGATAGCAATAAAGGCTATCGGTTTGCCAATGGCATCCTTGATCAAAGCAGAACTCAGTTCGCCAGGAAAGTAAGTCCCATCTCTTCGCATTAGATTATATTCAACATTTCTTACAAACCCTTCCTCCAGGGTTCTTCGAAGATTCTTCATCGCTCTCTCATGATCCTCTGGCTTGATGAGCTCAAAAGCGCTTTTTCCGAGCAACTCCTCAACCTTCGCAGATCTGTGCAGTTTGAGCGTCTGCTGGGATACATAAGTGATGCGTCCCTCCAAATCCGTTATGGTTACCGCATCCGGAATGGTTTCTGTTATTGTTTTATTCATTTCCTCTGACGCCCGAAGCGCCTCCTCCGCCCGCCTGCGCTTGAGGATCTGGTCGAGAGTGGCAAGGAGACGATCCATATCGAGGGGTTTAGTCTCATAGGAGACCACATTCTCCTGTCTCACTGCTTCAACAGGGCTCTCCAGTAACGCATAACCTGTCACATAGATAATTTCGGTGGAAGGAGAAATCTCTGCTACTTTTTCGACCAGCTCCGGCCCTGGAATATCCGGCAGATTGATATCAACAAGAGCCAGGTCATAAGTATTATTTTTACAAAGAACGATTGCATCCTTTCCGCCGGAAGCAGTCTCGACTGTGTAACCGCTTTCCCCCAGAATATCCTGCATGTTTTCACAGAACGCTTCATCGTTATCCACAACGAGTATGCGAGGTTTTGACTCCATAGTATCAACCCCCTTTGGGATCCACTTTGGGCGTATCCGCTCTCCCGAGAGTGCCCCCAAATTTTAATTTCATCTCCTGAAGGAGACCCAGCAGCCGGTCCATATCCAGAGGTTTTTCCAGACAGGCATAGGCGCCCTTTTCCAGGGCATGTTGCGCGTGGTCTCCCAGCTCGCTCAGATAGCCGGTAATGATGATCACCACCGCATCGGGCCGGACCTCCCGGATAGCCATATAGACTTCCAGTCCGTTCAGAATGGGTAGTTTCAGGTCCAGCAGTATGATATCAAAGTTGCTCTCCCTGGCTTTCTGTACCGCGCTTTGACCGTCTGCTTCAGTTTTTACCCGGTATCCCTTTTCACTCAGAACATCCAGTAGATTGACCCTGAGCTCCGGATCGTCATCGACCACCAGAATAAGGGCCCCGTACGGATGAGTGTTTTCAATAATCGAAAAGAGATTTCCAAAGTCCAGGGGCTTGTGAAGGATACCGAAGGCGCCCTCCTGCAGGGCGTCCCGGATGAGGTCTTCTACCGCATAGGCTGTCATCATGATGACCGGGGTCTGGGGTGCTATCTTTTTGATCTTCTTAAAAGTCTTAACGCCGTTCATTACAGGCACCTTGATGT
>CAZLRN010000473.1:2013-3722 GCA_964561715.1 uncultured Spirochaetales bacterium | reverse complement strand
GATCAGCTTGCCGTTCGAGCCCGTTTTTGTCGATTCAACGATGAAAACCTGGGTATCCGCCGTATCGTTAACCACACTGGCTTTTATGAGGCCACCTGATTTCTTGTTGATGGCTTCGGCTAACTCCCCAAGAGATCCTCCCTTGAAGTTGAATTTGATCTCCTTCTCTCCGACCTGAAAGCGATAGATTCCCGAAGGAACCCTCAGCTTTCGGGAAAGCGAGGGCGAAACAAACTTGTCTCCTTTGGCAATCTGTTTGATGACGATCTTTTTTTCACCAAACGAAGCCTCACGAGTTGCCGTTGCTTTCAGAATGGAATCGTTAGATGAGGAAGCCAGTTTGGAGTTGAAGGGGTTGTTGAATCCGTATAGATCTTTGGATGATTCTTGGAGACGGGATATGTCCTGCCGTAGGTCTTGCCAGACTTTTTTTTGATCTTTAAGGGACTGTACTTCCTCTTTTTTTTTCTCAAGCTGGGCCCTCTTTGGTTCCATGAGAGCCTCGATCATCTTTGCTGTATCGACTTTGCCCGTTACGCCAGGGATTGAGACATCTGAGTTGGAATCGCACGTTGCCCGTCCGAAAGCGCTTCCGAACAGAAGTACGAGAAGTAACAGTCTTGCAGGTGCAAAACACCCACCGATTCTTGAGCTCTCTCCGCTCACCTGTTTGAGCTTTATTCGCCTACCTCAAACTCATCGCTTTAGATCTTTTCATCGATCAGCAGACCCATCATCTCTTGAAGCCTGAGAAGCAGGTGCTGAATCTCCTCCGGAGGAATCTCCTTGATTACCTTATCGGATTCCGTATCAATGACCTTTACGACGACTCGATTGATGTTCTCGTTGACCGAAATATCGAAGCGACGGTTGAACTGGGCGACCATCTTTTCGAGTTGCTCGGCTGTCTTTCTGACGCTTTCGCTGTCAAGAGGAGGAAGTTTGGGTACGCCAAGCTGTCCCTCCTTTTCGACTATTTTCGTATGCCTGGATTCTAGCGTTTTTATGTCGGAGTGAATTCCACTCGGAACCACTCCCGGTATTTCCATGCCCATGGTTACCTCCTGATAAAAAGATGGGGGGAGGGCGCGACCGCCCCCCATCCGTTGTTTCGTAAAGAAGTGACGTCCAGCAACTTCTTTACAGTTGGGAACGGATTTGAAAATCTCTTGCCTAGCCGAGCAGCTGCAAAACGGATTGGGTCTTCACGTTTGCCTGTGCAAGCATCGCTGTTCCAGACTGAAGCAAAATGTTGTTCTTGACGTAGCTGACCATCTGGTCTGCCATATCGGTGTCCCTGATCTGGGACTCAGCTGCCTGCAGGTTCTCGGCTGCAATTGCTACACCTTGAGCGGCCATTTCAAATCGATTCTGATAGGCACCAAGATCCGCTCTCTGTTTCGAGACAACTCTCAGTGCATTGTCGACAATGCCAATCGCCTGGTTTGCCGCATCCGGAGTGGAGATAGAGACTCCCTCTGCAGTCGCCTGGGCTGCTTCAAGCCCCAGAGCAGCGGCGGTCATTGTGCCGACGTAGGCTGTTTCCCGCTGATCCATATTGGCGCCCACATGGAATTTGATCCCATCGAGCTCGCCTCCTTGAGCGAAGTCACCCAACAGCATGTTCATGCCGTTGAATTGCGCATGCGAAGCGATCCGGTTTACCTCATCGATGAGCTGAGAAACCTCGACCTGAATCTGCATCCGGT
>CAZLRN010000473.1:0-1913 GCA_964561715.1 uncultured Spirochaetales bacterium | reverse complement strand
ATCCGGTTTACCTCATCGATGAGCTGAGAAACCTCGACCTGAATCTGCATCCGGTCTTCTGCGGTGTAAATCCCGTTTGCTGACTGCACTGCCAGCTCTCTGATTCGGTGGATGATGTCCTGAGTTTCCTGGAGGTATCCCTCAGAGGTCTGGATGAAGGATACAGCATTCGCTATATTCCTTCCTGCCTGATTCAGTCCTCTGATTTGGGCTCTCAGTTTCTCAGAAACAGCCAATCCGGAAGCGTCGTCTCCACCCCTGTTGATCCTCATTCCTGAGGAGAGTTTCTCGATGTCTCGATTGAGACCAGTTTCTCTGAACTTCAACAGGCGGTTGGCGTACATTGCGCTCATGTTGTGGTTTATAATCATTACACCCTCCTTGACGATTCTTAAAAGGCAATCCGTGCCTTCCATGTGCCTTCTGGGGACGCTGATGGAGTGACCTCGCGCGGCCATCTCCGCCCGTTCCCTCATACCCCTCGAGCACAGAGATTTGTCCGAACCACCCCGACTTTTCAATCGGATGGTTCGGCAAACCTCTCTGACTCTAGCACTTAAAGGAGGATGTATATTTCAAAGAACAACCGGGGTCTCATCCGACCTGAATTGATTCAGGACAGATATGCCTAAAATAAATTTTAATACACTATCCTAGCAGTTGCAACACGGATTGCGGCTTGAGGTTGGCCTGGGCCAGCATAGCTGTCGCAGACTGGATAAGAATCGCGTTTTTGGTGTAATTGACCATTTCGGCAGCCATATCAGTGTCTCTGATCCGCGATTCCGCTGCCTGCATGTTCTCCGCACCGATCGCGAGTCCCTGGGTCGCGTACTCCAACCTGTTTTGATAGGCTCCCAAGTCAGCTCTCTGTTTGTTCACTTTCATGAGAGCCCCGTCCAGAAGACCGATGGCCCGGTTGGCTCCATCGGGGGTTGACAAGCTGATTATCTCCTTGTTGCCTACGTTTTTCACATAGAGGGCTTCTGAGGTCATCGTGCCGATAAAGACTCTCTCCCTCTGATCCATGTTGGCCCCTATGTGGAACCACATGGAAGCGGTAATTAGGTTTTCTCCCGTATCCTTGGCAAATCGGCCTGTCAGGATGTTCATTCCATTGAACTGGGCGTGGCTTGCCACCCGGTCGATTTCGTCTATCAACGCGGATACCTCGACCTGAATCTGCATTCTATCCTCTGACGTGTAGATGCCATTAGCCGCCTGGACGGATAGCTCCCTCATTCGCTGAAGAAGGTCCTGTGTCTCCTGCAGGTAGCCCTCGGTTGTCTGAATGAACGATATTCCGTTCATGGCGTTTTTCTCGGCCTGATAGAGCCCACGAATCTGGGACCGCATCTTTTCGGATACGGCCAGGCCTGAGGCATCATCACCAGCCCTGTTGATTCGCAATCCAGAGGAGAGTTTTTCCATGTCTTTGGTGATAGTCCAGTCGTTGAGTCTGAGCTGTCGATTCGCAAAGATTGCGCTCAGGTTGTGGTTAATGATCATCGTTTCCTCCTTGAAACTTATGTATAGGCATCCTTGCCTATTTCATCATGCTTTTTTAAATCGTACAGATTTTGTGTTTTTCTGCTTTCCGTGTACCTCCTGGCTTTTTAGGATCAGATTCCCTAATTCACTCTTCAATCTCGGCCGATAAACAGAGTAGGGAAAGGCAGACCACGTCCTGTTATGAACAGGACGAAATCACCCTTAATCACTTTATCGACCCCCCCCACATTAACTTTAATTATTTTTTTATTCTGAAAAACTGATTAATTCTCGTTTTGTATGCCAGGGGAATTCGCGGCTCGTCGTAGAGCAAAGCGACGGCGGTGATGTCTTTTCGCTCTCCGATATCCTCGGTTCGAATGATCCTGTTAGGCAACAGCATCGGGGCGTCTAAATCGGAG
>CAZLRN010000472.1:0-3726 GCA_964561715.1 uncultured Spirochaetales bacterium | reverse complement strand
CCTTAGGACGCTTTAGTAGCGACAAGGTACACCATCGCCCAACCCGTTTGCAGCGGACGCGAACGCGCTGTATTTTTGAACGCATTAGTAATCGAGTAGTTTAAAGAATATCTTGCGCATAATTGATGTGCGTTTTGTTCGCGCCGCTGAAACAAATGTTAAGCAACAAAAAATAATAAGAAAAGGAGACAAAATATGAATATGAAATTGGCAGCCAGATTGGCAGGAGCCTTCTATTTCCTCATCATCGCAGGGGCTATACTTACTTTTATTTTCATCGATTCTTCATTGATCGTAGCCGGAGACGCAGAAGCGACAGTCAACAACATTCGAGCAAAGGAGTTCTTGTACAGAATAGGGATTGCCGCGGATACTATCATGTTTTTCCAGGTGGTCTTATTGACGGTGTTCCTCTATATCGTACTGAGGACAGTCAATAAAGATTTGGCCTTTCTGGCCTTATTGCTTCGATTCGCCGAAGGAATTCTTGGCGCCGCCGCAACTTTAGTCGGTGGAGTAGCACCTTTACTGCTCTTGCGCCATGAATCGAGTTTTGATCCGGGTCAATTGCATACCTTAATTCAGTTTTTCCTTGATCTAGAAGCTGCTGGAATAAACTTCGTTCTCATCTTTATGGGCTTGGGAGCGATTATCTACTTCTATCTGTTTTTAAAGTCCAAGCTAATCCCTTCAGGCTTGGCGATTTGGGGATTGATCACCTATTTCACCATGTTTTTCCTGGGTTTTGTTAACATCCTCTTTCCTGATATTCCTGAAACCGTGTCGACTATTCTGTTCACTCCCGGGACAATCTTCGAGTTAGTCATTGGTCTTTGGTTACTGATCAAGAGTGTTAAGACAGAAGAATAAGGGAAAACCACCTTCGAAATGGAGAGAGAACATGAAAATTGAATATTTTCATGCTTCAAAGTACGGAAATGGGGCCATGATCGCAGAGGAGTTCAAGAAGCAGATGGCCGCCAAGGGAGTCACTGTCAACGTCCATCATATCCGAGATGCGAGGCCAAAGGAGATACCACCGGCAGACCTGTACCTATTCAGCTCACCGGGGCGCATGGGCAAGCCTATCGGAGGAATGCGCCGCTTCCTGAAGAAGGCAAACTTGCCATCTGGAGCGAGGTACGCCATCCTGACCACTGAGGGCGCACCTCAGCCAGACAAGAAGACCGGACAAATGTCTACTGAAGAAGAGCAGACCAAGTGGCAGCGTGTAATCCCCATCATGAACGAAATACTGCAGGAAAAAGGATTGGCAAAAGTTGCCGAGGGCAAGATTCTGGTGACCGGCATCAAGGGGCCGCTGGAAGAGGGCTGGCAGAAGAAAGTGGAAGCCTTTGTATCCCAGATCCACATACTGCCCTAATGACGAGAGAACTAATAGCCGGGCAGGTGATCGACGATGGAGACCTCTCTCATTCCTTCGGAAATTGAGTTCGCAACAAATCTGCCGTTGCCGTGATTTTATTCGTAAACAACGATGGTTCATGAACGAGAAAAAAGTGACAATTTTCAATACATACATGGAAGAAGACTCGAACCAGTCTAGATGGCCAGTCATAAACTGAAGGCTAACTCGAAGGTTTTGGTAGGTAGTTCAAGGTATCGTCGTCTTTGGAGCAGCGAGCGATGGGTGAATGCGGGGCTGATCGGTACTATGGTATTCGTTCTGATAATAGTTCCCATGCATGTCATGCAGGTCATCTGGGCAATATCTATCGCAGCGAATATCTATCTACTGACGAAGAGCTTTAATACAGGTCTTTTAACGATGATCAGAAATCGGAAACACAGGATAAGAGAACGAGGAGCTCAATATGAATAAAACTACTGAGAACTATCTTAAACTACCTAATGCTCGTCGACTCGGCCAGAGGGATGAGGTTTGTATTGAATACATTAAACAGGGTGGGGAGAAGGCGCTGCAAGATGAATTAAAATTTCTAAAATCTGGAAGGACAGGAGGATTAAAATGAAGGTTGAAGAACTAACACAGTACGGGAAAACACTCTCAGGTCCTCCAAAAGAAGCTGTGAAGAAACAAGAAAGCATTGTCTTGAGAGAAATCCGTAATAAATTTGGATTGATTGGCATTTTGCCGTTTTTCATTAGATTGCTTTTAGAACAAAGAGGATTGAAAAGAAAATATCCGGAAGCATATCAGGCAACGCTTGAGGTCGGTGAAAGTGCAGCTAAGGAATTTCCCATGTTGATCTCAATGTTTAATATTATTGCTAGAAAAGAGGGGAAAGAAAATGCGTATGATTTTGTAAAGGGTATTTTCCAAAAGGTTGCCATTTACAGTATGCCTGCCCTGTACCAGATTGATGACTTTGTAAAATGCGAAGTAGACACCTTCGACAACTTTGTGAAATTTGATATCGCCTGGTTTAATGCAATGAATGAGGAGGGCACCTGGAAGGTTAAAGAAATAAGGAATGAAAAAGATAAACTGACGATCATAGTGACTGAATGCGCAAACTGCATACTTGGTGAAGCTTACGAGTGTCCTGAAATAGCAAAACTTGGCTGCGATCATGAATAATCTCTTTGACAACACGGCGGCCAGGGAAGACCTGAGCTTCCGGGTGACGATTTCCTGGGTCGAGGGGGCGCGCAGGACCATCAAATGGCTGGAAGAAAACGGCCAGCTCGAAAAAAGCGAGGACTATCCCTTTTACGATCAAATCATTGAAGCGTGGCAGCAGGCGGTTGGAAATCTGACAGAAGTAGAACGACAAGATGCTCAGCAATGCCGGACGGGAGTGGCGAGGGGCAAACTCCGGCGATGCGGTACTAGTGTTGGCGCCCAGAGGTTGGAGCGAATTCGACCCGCCGCAAAGGGAATGAGACTGCCCCGTTGTCTGGCTGGGCAGCGCGCTTGCCCGCCTGAGGACGTCGGCGGGATCGGAGAGTATGCAGGCTTCCTCGAAGCTCTTGCCGATAACGGTCACCCGCAACACCAAAGTTATCTGAGGCGGATCGGAGGCGCCTTCGATCCCGAAGCCTTCCAGCTCTGTCTTTCGCATTCTACCCCGAAACTCCTAAATATGGTACCTTTTCCTACACTCTCATTAATACGGCCTTGAGATTTCATGGTGTAATCGTCGGCTGATGATAAAAGGCTGAATAGATGACTGTTGAAGAGGTGAAGCGCCTAGCTAGCGAGTAGGTATCCGATCAGGCGAAGAGCATACCACTGTTCGAAGGAGCACTTCTTATTGGTTCCATCAATACTGCCCACAGCGACGAAATCCGTTATATCGGGATGTTGACATCCGCTTAGTCGTTGGTATGCAAAACGAAGAGCAGATGCAAAAAGCAGCATCCGTCAACACATGGAGACTCAGGTGAGGAGCAGACAATGAGACGCTACGTTTTGGCCGTGGACCAGAGCACGTCGGCGACTAAGGCCGTGCTGTTTTCCGACGCTGGAGAACTGGTGGGTCGGATGAGCCTCGAGCATGAACAGCACTATCCCGGCCCCGGCATGATCGAGCATGACCCGCTGGAGATTTACCGGAACACGCTGTCGGCAGTAGCCGCCTCAGTGAACGAGGCAAAGATCGAGCCTTCCGCAGTCGCAGCGCTGGCCCTCACCAACCAGCGAGAGACGATTGTGGTCTGGGACGAGAAGACGGGGGAACCTCTGTACAACGCGCTGGTCTGGCAGGATCAGCGGGGAACGGCCTGTTCCGAGGGGCTTCG
>CAZLRN010000471.1:0-3729 GCA_964561715.1 uncultured Spirochaetales bacterium | reverse complement strand
TACAAAAGGAGCGGAAGATGTGCTTTCAGAGCCGGCACGAGGAACATTTGCCAGCAATGCTCAGGGGCGACGATACGGATTTTGGCAATTTCGCGATTATTTTACTACCCGCCAGCTGGTGGCACTGACGACGTTAAGCGATCTTATAGGGGAGACTCGGGATCGGGTTTTGGTCGATGCACGCAAGGCCGGTTGCCAGGACAATAACAAGGGCATCGCAGAAGAAGGTACTGGTGCCCGAGCTTATGCTGAAGCGGTTGCGACCTATCTCGCCTTTGCAGTGGACAGAAGTGCAGACTACTGTTCTGCTATCTGCAGCTGGGTGACAGATCGAGATACCATAAGAAACACTTTCGCGCGTCAGGCAATCCCAATGGTCTGGGATTATGCGGAATCAAATCCTTTTTGTAATTCTACCGGCAATTTTCTTGGGGCCCTTCAATGGATCATGAAAGTATTGTGGTCTCTCCCCTCGACGAAAATTGGCATCACTTTGCAGGGAAATGCCGAGGAGCTCTCGTTCGAAGACAGCAGCTACCTTTTCTCAACCGACCCTCCGTATTATGACAACGTTAGCTATGCCGACCTATCCGACTTTTTTTATGTGTGGCTACGGCGCTCACTTAGAGAAATCTATCCAACCTTGTTTAACACAGTACTTGTGCCCAAGCAGGAGGAGTTAGTTGCTACTCCATACCGATTCGAAGGGAACAAACAAAAAGCAAAGGCTTTTTTCGAAGCAGGACTGCTGAAATCCTTTCAAAGGATCCGAAATGTTCAGTCAGCCGATATCCCTCTCACAATCTATTACGCATTCAAACAAGCGGAAACAGAAGAAGAAAACGATATTGGGGAGACTACTGTTGCTTCAACCGGATGGGAAACAATGCTTTCATCTCTTCTCAAATCAGGCTTTTCGGTTATCGGTACCTGGCCAATGCGTACAGAACGACAGGCACGAAGTGTTGCCATAGGCACAAATGCCCTCGCTTCCTCTATTGTCCTAGTATGCCGAAAGCAAGAGAAAGCTGCGCCGACCGTTACGCGACGTGAGTTTCTCAGCCAGCTGAAATCAGAGCTACCGAAGGCACTACGGCAGCTCCAGAAGGAAAACATCGCTCCCGTTGACCTTGCTCAATCTGCGATCGGCCCTGGAATGGCTGTTTTTTCCCGATACAGCAAGGTCTTGGAGGCTGACGGCTCGGCCATGAGCGTACGTATGGCCTTGGCGCTCATCAACCAGGTATTGGATGAGGTACTTGCCGAACAGGAAGGGGAGTTCGACCCGGACACCCGTTGGGCCTTAGCCTGGTTTCAGCAGTTCGGAATGAAGGAAGGACCCTTTGGTGAGGCAGAGACTCTCTGCAAAGCC
Source organism: uncultured Spirochaetales bacterium (assembly GCA_964561715.1). Classification (GTDB taxonomy): domain Bacteria; phylum Spirochaetota; class Spirochaetia; order SZUA-6; family CAZLRN01; genus CAZLRN01. The sequence continues at coordinate 2,357 of CAZLRN010000471.1, read as the reverse complement.
AAGAATGTGTCCGTCCGTGGACTCGAAGAAGCGGGAATCCTTACAGCTCGAGGAGGAAAGGTACAACTCATTTTGCGAGAGGATCTTCCTGAAGGTTGGGACCCAACCGCCGATAGCCGTCTGACCGTATGGGAGATGACCCAGCACCTCATACGAAAACTCTTGGTCGAAGGGAGCGAGGAAAAAGCGGCAGACTTGCTTAAGGTCCTCGGCTCCCGAGGTGAAGCAGCCCGGGATTTGGCTTATCGACTCTATTCGATCTGTGAACGCAAGGGTTGGGCGCAGGAAGCCTTAGCTTACAATAGTTTGATCATCGCTTGGCCGGAGATCGGACGGCTGGCATTAGGCGATAGAGGAGAGGTATCGCAAGCAGAACTAGAGCTGTAGAGATTATCAAACAGAAACGAAATGCTTTATGACAAATTCGATCTTTAGGTGAAGTTTATGGCACAGAGCAATCATGAACGGGTAAGGCAGGCACTGGAATTGTTCAACCAATCCGTCCGGCCTTACGTAAAACGGGAATTTGAAGCCCAATTCAAGGGATCCCTGGAAAAAGCTGTCGAAAGGTATTTGCCAGAACGGGGATTCGGTCCTGAGATTCAGCCGAATCCTGATACCTGGGATACCCTGTCGATCTGTGCCCTTATGTGGAATGCATGGAATGAGGTGTTCTCCAAGACCCTTGGGAAAGCGGAGCGCAATCTTCTGGCCGAAATCCGAGAAGTTCGAAACAGTTGGGCGCATCAGCAGTCCTTTTCTTTGGATGATACACATCGAGCTCTGGATACGATTGAGCGTTTTCTTACATCGATAGCTGCACCGGAGGCTTCCGCTCTTGCGAATGAGAAACAGGAGCTTTTACGGCAGAAGTTCAACGAAAAGGCTCGAAAAGTCGTCACGGTAAAGCTTAAGGGCACACCGAAAACCGGACTCAAACCATGGAGAGAGGTGATCACCCCGCATCCCGACGTAGCCTCCGGTAACTTCATCCAGGCGGAGTTCGCCGCGGATCTCTGGCAAGTATATCTCGGAGAGGGATCGAGTGAATATCGCGATCCGGTGGAGTTTTTCCGTCGCACGCACATCACTGAAGGCTTGAAACAGCTTCTTTCGGGAGCGGTCAAGAAGCTTTCGACTAATCAAGGAGATCCTGTTATCGAGCTGCAGACTAACTTCGGCGGCGGTAAAACCCATTCGCTACTTGCTCTTTACCATCTCTTTTCCGGGATTTCCGCCGGGGAACTGGCTGGAGTCGAGGAGATTTTGGCTGCCAAAGGCCTTTCCATGCCTTCTGCTAAGGTCAATCGAGCTGTGATCGTGGGAAACAAGATCCAGCCGAGCGAACCAAGCGTCAAGAAGGATGGAACAAAAGTGAATACGCAGTGGGGGGAAATGGCATGGCAGCTCGGTGGAAAGCAAGGATATGCCATGCTGGCCAGTGCAGACCGTACCTCCACGAATCCCGGTGATGCGCTTAAAGATCTCTTCAACCGGTATGCTCCGTGTCTCATTCTGATCGACGAATGGGTCGCATATGCTCGGGAGCTATATACCAAGTCCGATCTTCCGGCAGGAACCTTCGATACTCAGTTCACTTTCACCCAGACGCTCAGCGAGGCGGCTAAAAACGCAAAAAACACTTACCTGGTAGTCAGCGTGCCTGCTTCGGATAATGAGATCGGAGGAGAAGGCGGTAGGGAGGCACTTGACCGCCTCCGGAATGCCCTGGGGCGGGTTCAATCTCCCTGGAGGCCCGCGAGCACCGAAGAAGCATTTGAAATCGTTCGTAGGAGACTGTTTCAGCAGATCAAGGACCATGTAGCTCAGGATGCAGTGATTCGGACTTTTTCTCAGATGTACCAGTCCCAGCCTCAGGAATTCTCCCCGGAGAGCAAGGAGGGAGAGTATGAGCGCCGTATGCAAAGAGCCTACCCGATTCACCCCGAGCTCTTCGACAGACTCTTTGAAACCTGGTCCACTTTGGATCGCTTTCAGAGAACCAGAGGTGTTCTGAGACTCATGGCCAAGGTGATTTTCTCGCTCTGGGAGCGGGATGACCGGAACCTTCTGATCATGCCTTCGAGCGTTCCTTTGGATGATCCGAGTGTATTTTCCGAGCTAAATAACTTCCTCGAGGAAACATGGACGGCCGTTGTGGAACGTGATGTCGACGGAGAAAACTCCCTTCCCCGATCCCTCGAACGGGATAATCCCAACCTGGCTCGCTACTCAGCGGTCCGAAGGGTGGCACGGACAATCTTCATGGGATCCGCCCCTACCCAGCAGGTTGCGCATCGGGGAATAGATGAACGGTCGAGCAAGCTGGGATGTGTCCACCCCGGCGCTTCGGTGGC
>CAZLRN010000470.1:0-3734 GCA_964561715.1 uncultured Spirochaetales bacterium | reverse complement strand
GAACGAGCTCGCCTTTTTTTTTAGAGAAAGCGGAATGCGAAGCAGTTTGGACCAGATCAGGACTAAAAGCGAGCCTAGAGCGAATCGAAGTGCCGCTAGAGCCAGCGGGGGAATTCCCCCCAGTCCGATCTTGATGGTAACGGCGTTTCCGCCCCAGAGGATGCCAGTAAAGATGACGATGCCGGCGACTCGGATGGTTATCTTTTCATTGAGCATATCTGATCTGCCGTCTCTCGATTGCAGCTTCGCGACTGCTGTCACTGCGGTTTCGAATTCGAAACTTGCACCTTCGGTGCTTTCAGAAGGCTTGACGCAGCAACTCCAGCTTAATAAGTATTGTTAGAGGCTAAATTGTGCCCACTCTCATGTCAATAGGGGTCAAAGATGACGGATAAAAGATACCTGTTTCCTCTCTCCATTCAACTGACACTTCCGGATGATTATCAATCACACACGGGATTCAAGGAGCAGCTCTCTCTTCTTCAAGAGTTCGGCTTTACTGGAGTCGAGTTGAATATTGCAGATCCGGGAAGCGCGGATTGTGATGACATTTCAGATTTTTTGCGAAGTTACGGATTGCGTATGACCATGTTTGCTTCTGGGCTGACGGCCAAGACCTTCGGATTGTCTCTTTCTCACAGAGACGGGGAGGTTCGCAAGAAGACGATCGCCAAGTCACGAGAGTTTATCGATTTTGCCCGGATAATGGATGTTGGCATTATTGTTGGTTTTCTCCAGGGCGAACCGGCTACCGATACCGAAGAATCTCGTAAGCGTTTTCAGGAATCGCTGGACAAGATCGCACCCTATGCACAGGAGAAGAAGGTCCCCTTTATCGTCGAGACAGTGAACCGATACATCTCTTCGGTGACAAACACTTTGGAAAATACGCACAGGCTGATCCAAAAGTTTCGAGGCGAATACGTGCGTATCCTTCCCGATACTTTTCACATGAGCATCGAAGAGCCGGACATGTATCAGGCCCTAAAGGAGTATGCTCCCTTTTACGATTCTATCCATTATTCGGACAACAATAGGCTGAGTCCGGGATTGGGCGCCTTCGATTTCGAGAAACTGACACGATTTCTCGTCGATATTGGCTACAACGGCGGGATTGCCATCGAGGCGGAGATCAAGGAGAGCTTTGCCGAAGACCTGAAGGCTTCGATGAAATACCTGGTCCCCATACTGCAGAGTTGACGCTGGAAGCGAATATACATAACTTCTTTTCTACCGAAGCTGGAAGATCTACCGAAGCTGGAAGAAAAAATGGTTGTTCAGCCAAAGATACGCAACAACATCTGTCTGACAGCCCACCCGACAGGGTGCGCCGCTCAGGTTCAGCAGCAGATCGATTATGTGAAGAACAAAGAGCCTCTGAATGGCCCGAAGCGTGTTCTCGTTATTGGATCTTCAAACGGCTATGGATTGGCATCGAGAATTGTCGCGGCATTTGGCTGCAGCGCCGATTCAGTGGGAATATCCTATGAGCGTCCCGGTTCGAAATCCAGACCCGCAACTGCCGGGTGGTACAACGATTCCGCCTTTGTCGAGAAGGCCGCAGCCGCCGGACTAAAGGCCATTTCCGTTAATGGAGACGCCTTTTCCGATGAGAAAAAGCGGAAGGTTTGCGGGCTCATCGCGCGACATCTCAAGACTGTTGATCTCGTCGTCTACAGTATCGCCTCTCCGAGGAGAATCGATCCCAAAACCGGAGATGTGTACGCCTCGGTGATCAAGCCTATCGGAAAGCCCTACACCGCCAAAACTCTGGATTTCCAGTCGGGGGTTGTTTCGACGATTACGGCAGAACCTGCAAGCGAAGAAGAGATCGAGCAGACAGTCAAGGTTATGGGCGGCGAGGATTGGGAGCTATGGATCGATGCTCTACTGGAGAGGGGTGTTCTGGCAAGGGGTGTCAAGACCATCGCCTATTCGTATCTCGGTCCGGAGGTCACCTATCCCATCTACCGCGAAGGCACCATAGGTCGAGCCAAGAAAGATCTCGAAAAATCCGTCGACACGATCAATACCAAGCTGGACCAATTGGGCGGAACAGCTGTTGTATCAGTCAATAAGGCGCTGGTGACCCGGGCGAGTGCCGTTATTCCGGCTGTTCCCCTCTATATCTCGCTTCTCTACAGAGTAATGAAATCAAAAGGAATCCACGAGGCCTGCATCCAGCAAATGTACCGCCTCTTTCGAGACTTTATCTGCTCGCCGAATCCTAATCCGCTGGATGGTGCCGGCAGGATAAGATTGGACGATCTCGAGATGCGGGAGGATGTTCAGAGGGAAGTGCGCTTGCTGTGGGAATTGGTGGAAACCAAGAACCTCATGAGCATATCCGATATGAGGGGTTTTCGAGACGAGTTCCTCATGCATAACGGATTCGGGGTTGCAGGCGTCGACTACGATGCCGATGTGGCTCTTGAATAGAGGCGCCCTTCCAGCTCGGGCGGAACTCCTCTCTGATTCCTTCGAAGCTCTCATTACTCAGATGCTTCATCTCTCTTCAGCCATCTTCGAACAGCCTGCGTTACGCCGCATTCGTCGTTGGAGGAGACTACCTCGAATCTCTCCTTGAGCTCTGAAGCGGCATTGGCGACTACATAGGCGTGTCGGCTCCACTCCAGGAGGTCCTCATCGTTGAAGTCGTTTCCCACCACCAAAGAGCTCTCCGGCCCGAGCCCGCATAGCCGGGCCAGCCAGGCCGTAGTTTGGCCCTTTGATACTCCCGCCGGAAAGATTTCGATCCATGCGGATCGCCCGTCGAGAGGCGAGGTGGTCCTTATAATCGAACAGCCGGGAAGTCGCTCTCGTAGCTCTTTGATGGTTGTGCCTGTATCACTGCGAGTTTTTGCGCCTCGTCCATCCGCCGGTTCGATCGCGAGTAGCTGGGCTCCGGGTCCCAGCCCGGCGGTATCACCGGAAAAGGGCCTGCAGTGCTCTCTGTAGAGCTCACAGCGGCTTGCAAAATCAGGATTTGCTCTGCCCGTGGATTGGTAAAGGAAGCGGTGGTTGTCCGGTATCGGCTCATGTATCATGAAATCTTTATCGAGCTCCAACAGGAGGCTGGCAGCCCGCCTGACCTCATCGGTTTCCAGGTTCCTTATTCGCACAATCTTCTGATTGCGAAAGTCGAGAACCCCCGCACCGGAGGAAAAGATGACGTAGTCTATAGGAAGAGTTTCATTGACGGATTTTCTGAGCGAATAGAGAGACCGACCGGTGGCGACTGCACGGATATATCCGCTCTCACCGAGGGTTCTCAGTGTCTCGAGATCCTCCTCGGCAATGGATCCGGAGCTGGTGCGAAGGGTGCCGTCAAAGTCTGTTATGAATATTCCTGGAGGGCTCTCGCCTGCGAGTGCACGATCCTGTATCGCCCTGTTGCTCATTTGACTGCGGTTTCCGCCTCCTTGCGGATGGCATCCATCTCCTCGAGTGAATCGACGACATCGAAGGCTATCGTTATGGGGTATTTTGCCTGCCCCTCCAGCACGGGGAGCTCGCCACGCTCTCGGAGCAGCCCCCTGCCTAGTGGCTGCACGGTGCCCGGTTCCAGGCCGACAACGTAGAATCCTTCGCAGGGCATTTTCCACTCGGTGAGGTGAGGAAGCTCTCTTCTGTCGAAGCGCAGAACGATTCCCAGCGGAGCGCCGCCCGGCGGAGCGCTGCTGGGCGGCACCCCGCCCGACGAGCTACTTCTCCCCTCAGGATTCAATAGCGCG
>CAZLRN010000469.1:0-3741 GCA_964561715.1 uncultured Spirochaetales bacterium | reverse complement strand
GGCTTGTAGAATCCGGCGTTACGAGCAACTCCGTGATATACGTCAAGGACGGCGCAACGGTGGGAATAGGGACTGGCGAACAGGATAGGGTCGGGGTTGCCGAAATCGCTCGGGACAAGGCCTACCGCAAGCTTGCAGACAGGATCTGTTGGGAAGAACATAAAACTCCCTACAACAACCTAGCGGATCCGGAAATCAGGTCCGAAATCGACGAAGAGGTCAAAAGGAGATGCGGCGGATTGCGTGGAAGCTGCATGGTCTCTGACGCCTTCTTTCCCTTTCGAGACGGCATAGACGTCGGCATCAGGGAGGGTATCACGGCTGTCGTCCAGCCAGGAGGCGCCATCAGAGACTTCGAGTGCATCGAAGCCTGCAACGAGGCTGATGTAACCATGGTTTTTACGGGGCAGCGGAGCTTTAAGCACTAAAGGGGGCATTAAGCATTGAGGCATATTCCTGTTCTTTACGTTCAAGGCGGATCTCTCGCCGAGGCTTACGAAAAGGCACTCGTTGCGCTGCACGAGAAAGGCTTATCCATGCAGACACAGTACGATAAGCCCGGAGATCCCCCCAGCCTCGATGCGACTATGAACATCACCGTTCTCGATCCGTGGTCCGATCCGATGATTCACAAGGCCTTCCCGGGGGGAATAGAGGACCTCCGCGAGTACGTCATGGAGGTTTCGGGAGCCAAAGACTACTGGGTGAAAAACATGAACGATCCCAAGGACACGCGCTGGGAGTACACCTACCATGGGAGACTGTCCGCCTATGGATCGTGGATGGAGCTTTGCAACGGCAGCCGTAAGGAGACAGGTCCTTTCAAGGTGAATCAAATCGAGAGGATCATTCAAAAGCTTGCCGAACAGCCCTTTACCAGACAGGCCCAAATGATCACATGGATGCCCAATATCGACCTGGACTGCTACGATCCTCCCTGTCTGCAATCGCTCTGGTACAGAATCGTTAGGGACGATGATGGTAGTGACTGGCTCAACTGCAACGTCAGATTCAGAAGCAACGATGCCTGGGGCGCTGGTTTCATGAATATGTTTGGATTCACCCACTTCAACCGATCGATTATCGCGGCAGAACTGCAGAAGCGCACCGGCCGTGAGATCAGCCTCGGCCGCATGAATTGGCATGCAGATTCCTTTCACATCTACGGAAAAGACCTCGAAAGAGCACGCCAGCTTCTCTTCGACCGGATCGAGGAAACCAGGTTCGAGGATCGGGTTTATTGCTTCAGGGATCCCCTGATTAGCGAGATATATCGGGAAGCTGAGTTTCAGATTAAGCATAAGCTGGAGCAATACGACAGAACTCACCCTTCAGTCTGACAGCCCCTGTTCGGCACCCACATCGAAACTTGATTTAGTAGGGCTTTATAGGTAATGTATGAAAGTAAGCACATCTTGTTGTTGGCTGGGCCCACAACCCAGCCTTAATAGTCTATACGTTTGTGCAGCCAACGATAGAAAAAGGGGACGACGATGTTCGAGAGAAATGTCTCTCACATAGAGGAGCTTGTAGAAAAGCAGAACCAGTGGAGACTCAACACACTGAATCTGATTGCCAGCGAAAACTTTTTGAGCCAAAGGGCGAGAGAGGTATTGAGTTCCGATTTCAATCACCGCTACGCAGAGGGGCACCCCGGCGAGCGATACTACCAGGGAACCGAGATTATCGACGAGATAGAGAGCAGGCTAAAGAAGGACATCAAGTCCCTCTTCCGCTGCCGCCAGGCCGATGTTCGCCCCATAAGTGGCACCATCGCCAATGACGCAGTCTTTAGCCGGTATATCGGTATGGGGGATGTCGTAATCGTCAACTCTACACCGGCGGGAGGTCATATCAGCCATCATAGAGCCGGTTCAGTCGGAAAATACACAAAGAACATCGTCAACTTCCCTCTCACCGAAGACGGCTACCATATCGATCTCGATAAGACCGAGGAGATCGTCAAAACTATCGAGCCCAAGGTCATGGTTTTAGGAAAAAGCCTCTTTCTCTTTCCAGAGCCAGTCAGAGAACTTGCCGAGATCTGCAAAAAGTGGGATATCTTGCTGATCTATGACGGCGCCCACGTTTTGGGACTCATTGCGGGCCGGCAGTTTCAAGACCCTCTCGAAGAGGGCGCCCATTTGCTTACCGGCAGCACCCACAAGACCTTTTTTGGATCCCAGCGAGGTCTCATTTTAAGCAACAGGGGAGAAAACGACTGGAGGAAGATCGATAAAGGTGCCTTTCCGGGGTCTTCCTCAAACCACCACCTTCACACTCTGGTGTCCCTCGCCATCTGCACCTACGAAATGATGGAGTTTGGCCAGGAGTACGCCAAACAAACCATATCCAATGCCAAAGTCCTCGGAGCTCAGCTCTTTGACAAAGGGTTCAAAGTGCAGGCTCAGGAGTTTGGTTTTACCAAGAGCCATCAGCTGGCGGTCGACATCTCGGCATTTGGCGGAGGCGACGACGTGGCCAGACATCTGAAGGACAACAACATCATTCTGAACATGAATCTGCTGCCCTTCGAGCCCCTGGAAAATGTGTCAAACCCGGCTGGTATCCGTATCGGAGTTCAGGAGATGACCCGCTTCGGCATGAAAGAATCCGAAATGGAGCTCATCGCCGAGCTCTTCAAAAAATGTCTTATAGACGGTAAATACATAGGAGACGAGGTCACAGAGTTCAGGCAGGGATATCAGGAGGTACGCTATTCCTTCGATCAGGAAGAATATGCGATAAAAGAGAGTAAAAACTCAGCCAGTGAGGTCCTTACAAGTTAGGAAAGATAAGAGTGGTAGACGTTCAGAACAAAAAAGACGAGCGTAAAATCGATATCGAGAAGGTCGGGGTCAAGAATTTGCGCTACCCCATCGTCGTGCTCGACAAAAAAAATCAAACCCAGAATACCGTGGGAACCATCAACATGTACGCCCATCTGGAGGATCACCTCAAAGGCACTCACATGAGCCGCTTCATCGAGGTATTCAACCAGTACTATGTGGACATTACGATGAACAACTTTCTCGATATGCTCGTCAAGATTCGGGAGAGCCTCCACGCGCGAAATGCCTATGCAGAGGTGAGCTTTCCCTATTTCATCGAAAAGGCGGCGCCCGTCTCCGGCGAGAAGAGCATTATGGGCTACAACTGTCAGTATATCGGCGAGGTTGGAGACAATGTCAGAAAGTTCTACGTCGGAGTCGAAGTCCCGGTCAGCACCGTTTGCCCATGCTCCCTTGATATCAGCGATCGGGGGGCCCACAACCAGAGGGGCACAGTAGCCGTAAAGCTCTTTTTCGAGAAGTTCTTCTGGATAGAAGACATCATCGACCTCATCGAGGATTCCGCCAGCAGTGAGCTCTTCACTCTGCTTAAGAGAGAGGACGAAAAATACATCACTGAACACGCCTTTGGTCATCCTCGATTTGTCGAAGATCTTGTCCGAGAGGTGACACAAAAGCTCGAGCAGGATGGCCGCTTCCCGTGGTTTAGCGTCGAAGCGGAGAACTTCGAGAGCATTCACAATCATAACGCCTATGCCTACGTCGAACGCGGCAAGGAAATCGACAAGGTCGGAGACTAGTTTTCGTTTTCGCCTAACATATCGTTGGCTGCGACGTGGCCGGCTGAGGCCTACGCGGCCCTCTCGCAACTCAAACAATTTGGCCCATTTTAACCATGCATGCCAACTACTTGCTCCGCAAGCTGCTTGCAGAAGCAAGCTGCTTGCAG
>CAZLRN010000468.1:0-3743 GCA_964561715.1 uncultured Spirochaetales bacterium | reverse complement strand
TCCCTCGGAAACGCCGGGCGCTCCGGCCAGGGCGTACTCGTCGGTCAGGCTGACCGACGCGCCGAAGTAGTCATCGGCGTCGCCAGGGGTCGGAAACTTTTTCATCTCGCTCCATTTACCATGTTTAAGCTCGTAAAAATAGATGGATCCGGAGTTGGCTCCTCTGGTACTATCGGTATAGGCGCCGACGACAGCTACGATATCATATATGTCGACAGAAACGCCGAACCAATCTCCCGTTGCAGCCGGCGAAAAGGAACCAACCAGGTACCACTCAGAGCCCGAAACCTCGAAGAGGTAGGCGGCCCCCGCGGTTCCTCCCGCCTTCGGGGCGCCGATCAAAGCATAATCGGCGTGGAGAGACACGGAGTTGCCAAAATACATATCCGCCTGACCACCGGAGGCGTTCAGCTGGGCGTTTTCGAAACCCGAGGGGCTGTTGCCCCAATAGGTGCCGTCCGCGGATCGGATAAAGACGTACACCGATCCTTCATCTGCTTTGCCTCCGACATCATCTCTGCGGGCTCCCACAAGAGCCCTGTCACCGTATATCGAAACCGAATAGCCGAATTTGTCGTCACTGGCGCCGTTCTGCGCCCGCACCTTGGTATTGAAGACCCAGCTGCCCGACCGCTCGTATACATAGGCGGCCCCGTCTGCCGTCGCAGCCCCATCCGCGCTGTCGGCTCCCACAATAAGGCGGGTCTCCCACACCGCCACCGATTGGCCAAAATAATCCCCGGTTCCAACGGTGAGAAAGCTTCCGTCCTGGGTCCAGCCGCTGGCTTTTTCGTATATATAGACGCGCCCCGTATTGCCACTGTAGGCAGGGGCTCCAACCACGGCGTACTGGCTTCCCAGGGCTACTGATTTTCCGAAGCTTTCGCCGGACGAACCGGAAAGGGTCTTGATCAGAGCCCAGGAGTCACCGGAGCGGACGTAGATGTAGGCTTCGTCGACGCCCGGAGCTCCTACGATGGCGTAGCCGTGGGATACTGCGACCGCTCCGAACCTGCCGAAGGCTACAACAGCCGGAGCCGGGATCTTTCCCTCTTTATCTCCGGCGTACGACCACTCCGGATCTTCGATGGTCAGTTCCACGCTGCTAAAGCGGAGGGCGATATCTTCGCAGGAGGAAATCAACAGCAGGGCCAGCAGGGCAACGACACAGCTCGATATGCGGATTCTGGGGCTCATTCCTCCCATATCATCACCTCCCTGGCTTTATCTGCTTCGGCGGCGCGCCCGGCCTCTTCTCCCTTCAGCTCGAGGTAGGCGTAGCGTTCCGCAAACTCCGGGCTCTTTGCCTTGAGTCTTTCGTAGTACCTTTTGGCACTTCCGTAGTTCTCGATGGCATGGTTGGTTCGGGCCATGCACAACAGAACGGTGAGACAGTCCGGCTTCACCTTGTAGGCTCGTGTGTAGTAATCCAGCGCGAGATCGTAATCGAAATCCTGGTAGTAGAGGTTTCCCGCATTTACAAGAGCCGGTACGAACTCCTGATTTCGAAGAACCTTTTCAAATTCTTCTTTCGCTTTGGCGTTTAATCCATAGCGGGCATAGAGCACTCCCAGCCTGTTGACCAGTCTCGCATTGCCGCCGCTGGCTTGGATCTGTTGCTCCAATTGGCTCACCCGGGGGGATATCTCCCTTTGAACGAAGGTCTGCACCTGATCGGAGAATACCCTCACGAGTCTCTGTTCGTCCGGAAGCGAAATCGAAGCCTGTTCTCCCGAAAAACCTACAGGCTCGTACAGCTCCCACGCTTCATGGAGCGGATAGAGCTTGGCCTGGCCTTTGGATTCAAATTCGCGCCAGGTCTTTGCTCCCACTTCCCAGGCTTTAAGGAAATGATCCTTCCTCAGCGTGACCTCGACGGGCAGCCAGATCCTGTCATCAGTGTAGATAAGATCCTCTGGTCGCAAAAATTGCTTCTTCGCTTCCAAAGGGGTAATATCCAACGCCACCGCCGCGTAGATGTGCCCGGGGACCGTGATAAAGGCTGTCTCGATTCCAATCGATTCAAGGAGTGCACAGAAAAGGATCGACAGGTCGTCGCAGTCACCTGCCTTGTATTCCAAAGACTGAAGAGGAAACTGCAGATAATCCAGCGACATCTTCTTTTCCGAAAATTCCTTGTACGGCGTGGAAGGATCGATGACATAGTTCATACCGTAGAGATTAAGCGCTTCATGAATAGCCATCGCTGCGAGAAGATTGGAGGCGATATTTTTACTGGCTCGGTCTTTGATCGCTCCGGCAACGTTTTTCGAAAACTTCAGAACCGTTGGATCCTTCATGGTAACGAATGCGGCTGCCTTTCTGTCGTCCGTCCAGGTCAAAGCATTGCGATCATGCATACGCAGTGTCTGCACATACTCATTGCTGTAGGCTTTTCCTGCCACTTCGGCTTCAATCCTGATATTGGCCTGGACCTTTGTGCTTTCGGAAATCCCCAAAACCTGGTCGTTGAACAGAGCAAACAGGTCAACCACAGCCTCGGAACCGCCGCTGATCTTTTCCAATTCATCGCAGATCTTGGGATTATCCATATACTGTTTGACAAACAGGGTGACCTTGACGTTCTCGAGCGACTTGTTGCCGGAGTTTCGGATGGTAACGCTACCCAAGGGGTGATCATCGTAGTATTTGAAGAACACCGGAAAGACGGGATCGAGCTCGACGCGCTTAAACTCCAAATCCCTGTAGGGATTGAGCTCAGGTACGAGCCCCTTTGGAGAGGCTCGGGATTTGAAGTGATAACTGGCGCCCAGAGTGAGAAGGAGGTCATTGTAGAGTCCGAAAAAGTTTCGGTAGGATACACCAAGATCAATACTCAGCGTCGGAAAGAGATGGTAATAGACGCCGCCCCCGACATCGTGCAGCGGATTGCTGCCGGAGTTGTCATCTACATCCACATTCAGGCTGGCAAAATAGTAACCCCCTTGAACGTAGGACTCTACGAAAAAACGACTAAAGAGCTCATAGGTGATGCTGAGTCCGAGGCGTGGCGATATCAAGGAGAGGTGGGCCGAATCGACCTGTTCGCCGGGTGCGACATTAAGTGGAGCAATGCTGTACCCGGCAGCTGCATCCAGACTGAAGAGAGAGATCAAGGGCAACCGGACGATCAAAGAGATCCCGCCACCGATACCGAAGACATCCACATCTCTACCAATGGGAAAGCTTACACCGGGCTTGAGGTGCAGCGATAGTGTTGTATCCGTCCGTTCCTCTTGCCCGAACGAGGCGTGAGCGCAGACGGCCAGAATCAAAACTAAGGCTATTCCTTTTTTATCCACGACTTCTCCCTCCGGAGAAAATGAGAATCCCTCTCGAGAGGCGAGTGAAAAGACAAGCGGTGAAATGCCGAAAACGGCTTTCTAAAATCAATTTTTTTGCTTTTTTTTTATTCTACCGCCAAAACTTGCCGAGCACAAGTGCTTGTTCTGTTTGGCGACAAGACTCAAGGGCTTCACTCCAGAATCATAGCTGGCGTTGCCCTCCCCGAAGCATTTATGCTAATTTGGCCGCAAAGAACTACAGGAAACCGAACGGTAGGAAATACGATAATGAATCTGTTGTCCAGTGAGAGTTATTTCTCCCGGAGATCGCCCGTTCTCTCGACAAAGGGAATGGTCGCCTCGAGTCAGCCACTAGCCTCCCTTGCCGGAGTGAAGATCCTCGAGCAGGGCGGCAACGCCGCCGACGCAGCCGTCGCCGTAGCGGCGGCGCTAAACGTG
>CAZLRN010000467.1:0-3746 GCA_964561715.1 uncultured Spirochaetales bacterium | reverse complement strand
GGCCAAACCTCCGAGTGCTCCCGCTCCCAACTGCAACTCGTTGGATGAGACGGATCTTAATGCGTTCATCAGAATCATGCCATATATCGTCTGCGTGAGAGGCGCTCCAACAAAGGCTATCAGCATAAAGGGAGCGGGCCTGTTTTGGGCGAAGCACTTTTTCCACGCCCCAACGGCGGACATACCGGCGGCTCCCGCTCCGAGACCTGATCCGATGGCAGCCAGCGAAAGGGAAGCTGCGAGACCGATTATTCCGAAGTTTTCCATTCAGTTCTTCCTCCTAGACCAACCTATCCTGTGTATTCTGTATTATGAGAGCTGTTCCCGGCTAAGATTCCCCTGGAACAGATTCTGTCCTGTTTTGAAATGGACGGTACGGCACACCGGTCCACTCCATGCCGAGGTGACCTGAGAACTCCAGCATATTGAGCCGAATCCCGTGCACGACGATCGATAGGGAAGCCATAACGATATTCAAAGCGTGTCCGAGAAAAAGTATGAGAGCCGCGGCTAATCCCGCGGGGAATACAAATCCGACTCCCGCAGCCATCTGGTTAAAGCTCTCAGCGACCTTAACAGTCGCGAGCCCCACGGCGAAGAGGCGAACGTATGAAACGATGTCGGAGAAGGAGCTGATGCTGTTAAGCAGTTTCAGCGGAAGCCAGGCTAAGCCTCGCACCACTCCCTTAAAGAAGTTCGTTCTCTGCTCCGCAAACAGCGCGACTAAAACGAGACCTCCGATCACCAGATAGATAAAGGCATCCATAATTGTTATCGTTGGCAGCCAGGTCGCTACGGGAGCTCCTCCATCCTTGCCCAAAACGATCACCTGAATACCGAAGAACATGCCCCAAGCGACGCTGAGCCAACCGAGCTCGGCAAAGGCTTTTAGGTGGGGCAGGTACCTGATAATGTTTTTGATGTGGGCGATCGAGAGATGGGTGACCCCGATCACGAAACAGAGAAACTTCACGAACTCTGCGGTATCGATCCCACCTTTTGGAAAGCTTGCAATGGGTTGCACGACAAGCAGGGAAAGGAAGGACACCTCGGAGACCAACGCCTTGGCTCCGAACCAGGTACCGGTCATAGCGCCCCATATCACCGTGCACGCCGAAAAAACCAAAAGCAGGAAGAAGGGCTCGGCAGGGGCCCTCTTCATCTTGATGCGCGCAAAAGCAGTCAGGCCCAGGAACAGCACTCCGTAACCTGCGTCCCCGACGATCATGGCAAAAAAGACGCTCAAAAAAAGCAAAAACCAGAAGCTAATGTCGTACTCTCTGTATCCCGGGATGGTGCCGAGAAAATCGAAAACCGGCTTGATAATGCGAATCCATTTGGGATTGCGAACCAGGGTTGGAACAGGGTCCTGCTCACTCGGATCTTCGATCATGACCGCCCATCCCTCGTGTCGCGCACGGCTCTGAAGTCTCTGCACGAGATCCTCCGGCATATAGCCTGTTAGAAAGGCCAGCGGCCCGTCGACACCCATGCTTACGTGAGCTCGCTCGAACTCGATTTGGGACTCCACCTCCTCTTTCCCACTCTTCACAAGGGAGCCGAAGGCGGCGAGGGCATCCCATTCGCCCTGGATTTCAACAAGCTCATTCTCGGCTTGACTGATGAGGCTTTCCGTCTTGCTCAAGCTTGCCGCCGGTAAAGGCATCTCGGAGCCAACAACCGATGGGCGTTCCCCCGCTGAGATGACAGCCACCAGTCTAACCCCTTTTTCCTGCTTGATAACGACCACCGATACCTCTTCGGGCAGCGACGCGAACTCCTCTGCGGTCAGCGAAAAGAGACGAACATAGATTCCCGATTTTTCGAGTTCCTGGATCTGCGATGGTTCGAAGTCGCCCCAATCCAAGAGAGCCAGCCGGTTTCTCTGCAGACGATTCAGCTCATCCCTCAAGTTTCTTTCTCTCTCCGAAAGGGCGTAGGCCTTTTGAGCAATATCCAACGCCTTGGCCGCATCTCCCGGGCTCTTTGGCAACTCCTCGGTGGGATTCCCCTGGGCGAGAAGGAGCAGAGCACGTTCCAGCTGGGCGAGCTGCTCCTCGAGCTGGGTGATCTCCTCGTTATGACCCTCCATCGATTCCAAATGGAGAACCCCTGTATCGCGCAACTTTTCGAGGGACCTCTCCCGGTCGGAATCGAGCACAACGAGAGAGACCTTTTTCATTGGAACGATCATGTTTCGGTCACCTTGACGATCTTGTTTTTCGCTATTTTGCCCCGGACTACCGCAGCGGTTTGCTGATCCCCAAGATAGATCTGGACAACTCGAATATTTTCCTTTGCCTCCGGGATCTTAACCTTTTCGAAGAGGTTGACTCGCTGGGTCGTAATTCGTAGTTCTTCTCCAAGAAGTCGAGCCTGTTCTTCCAGTATCCTCATCTCTGCCTCAAGCAAGAGCAGCTTTTTTAGAGTCTCCACTGCCGTGTCGACCCAGAGAGGCATCTCGAAGAGGTTGTACTCTACGGGCTTGAGGTCGAGACCTTGAAAAAGAGGTATGTCCACACCTGCGATATTGCCGGTCTCTACTCTAAGAGATACGACCGCGATGAGACTTTCAAGCCCGACCTCTTCACCGAAGACAGCGATCCATCTGTCGAGATCGTTGACGAGCTCCCTTCTCCTCGCTTCATGCTCGTTTCTCTGAACATCCACCTTTCTAATTTCAATCTGAAGCTGCTGCTTTTTCAGGACGAGGGTAGGCAGATACCTGTTAAATCTCTTGAGAGCGTCTTTCTGCTTTTTAAGCTCGTTTTTGGTTAGCCTGATCTTAGCCATGACAACTTATAGCCCGGGAAAATTGGAACGCTCGCCGCTGAGAACCGAATCACGAGGCAACCACTTCTCCTTGCATGGACTCCTCCTCCTGTTTTGGCCAGAATCGATTCAGCAGCTCGGTCCGCAGCCCAGTCTCTTCGCGGGAGAAACACTCGGCTAAAATCCGCCAACCCCGATCAAGGGCTGCCTCGACGGGAATATTTACTGAGAGGTCCATCAGCTCTCGTTCGAACATCTCACCGTATTTCAGTAGCTTCTGGTCCCATTCCGACATCCTGAATCCCATAGATTTTTTTTCCAGAGTTTCCTGATAGCTGGCGTAGAGCTGAATCATTCCGTCCATGATCGGGCGATGGTCGTCTCGCGTCTTTTTGTTCACCAGCTGTTTGAGACGCGAAAGCGATCCAAAAGGCTCGATCCTCCCGTTTCGAAGATAGAACTGCCCCTCCGTGATATAGCCGGTATTGTCTGGAACGGGGTGAGTGACGTCATCACCCGGCATGGTTGTGACTGCAAGAACAGTTATCGATCCGGATCCTTCGAAATCTACGGCTTTCTCATAGCGGGCGGCGAGCTGGCTGTAGAGGTCCCCCGGATATCCTCGGTTGGACGGCACCTGCTCCATCGTGATGGCGATCTCCTTCAAGGCATCGGAGAAGTTCGTCATATCCGTCAGCAGCACGAGCACTCTCTTGCCCTTCAGCGCGAACCGCTCGGCCACCGCCAGTGAGATATCCGGAACCATAAGGCATTCGACAACCGGGGCTGCGGCGGTATGCACGAAAAAGATACTACGGGACAGGGCTCCTCCGTTTTCCAGGGCCTCCCGAAAGAAGAGATAGTCGTCATATTTGAGACCGCATCCCCCCAGGATGATCATGTCGACTTCGGCCTGCATTGCGATCCTCGCGAGGAGCTCATTATAGGGCTCTCCGGAAACGCTGAAGATCGGC
>CAZLRN010000466.1:0-3751 GCA_964561715.1 uncultured Spirochaetales bacterium | reverse complement strand
GCTTTTTTCGCTATCGCCACCTCTTCGGGCTTTACAATCTCATTTCCTAAAGACATGCATGGGATGATAAAACCTACGTACTCGTCTATCTTCACTTCGGCTAACTTCAAATCAGATTTATAAGTCACATTTCCAACCGAATGAAAAAAAGTCCGGCCCGATGCTGAAGCTATCACTACCTTAAGGCCGGCTTCCCCGAGCATGCTTTTCATCATAATAGCCTCATTGGTGGCCATCCACTGTTTGTCGGTGGGTTCCATAGTTTCCCGCAAGATCAAGAGAACTTTGTCGGTACCCTCTTTGGCAACGGATTGCTTCGAAGCGCAGCCAAGCAGCAGCGAAACGGCTACCAGCAAAATCAGAAAGGCACAAAGACTAACGACTTTTCTGGATTCCATTTTAACTCCTCCTCAGTTTCGGGATGGCTCTTTCAGAATCAACTCGACTATACTAGCAAAGCAGCGCTTCATTATCGCTTCATAGAACCTACAATCAGCAAAATTTTGCACTTTTTATCGCGGATCGTTTAAAATGAACTGAAGCGAAGTTAAAAAAGACCTTTTTGGGGCTAAGTGATGGGAGAATTCTTTGGCTGAGGCGGCGATCTACCTTCTAGGACCATTTCACCTAGAGATAAATGGCAGCGAAATCCAGCTTTCTCGCCGAAAAGCTGTGGCGCTCCTTAGCTATCTGGCGATGACTCGGCAAGACATCAGCCGCGATAGCCTCACTGAATTGCTGTATCCGGGGCGGTCGAGAACACAGGCCCAATCCGATTTCCGCACGATCCTTTGGTACATGCGCGATACAATCGGCTCGGACTGGCTGCGGGTAAATCGGAGCATGATCGGCTTGCGGATTGCCAAGGACCTTTGGATCGACGTGCACGAGTTTCACACTCTGCTGAAGCTCAGCCGACAGCCAGAAACTTTGGGGGATGAGTCGCGCCTCACGCATCTTCTTGGCCAAGCGGAGAGCCTTTACCGCGGAGAATTTCTGGCCGGATTTTACCTCAAAGACAGTCCTGCCTTTGAGGACTGGCAATTCTATCAAAAGGATACCCTGCAGAAAGCCTACGCCTCCATCCTCAAAAGGCTCGTCGAAATCCATAGCAGCCGGGGAGAGTTCGATCTTGCCCTTGATCTCGGGCACAAATGGTTGAACCTGGATCCTCTGGATGAAGCTGTGCATCGCCATTTGATGAGATTGTATATTCGATCGGGCAAAAGCTCATCCGCGCTCAAGCAGTATGAAAGATGTAAGGCTCTTTTATCAAAGGAATTGGGAGAGACACCCGATGAGGAAACAGAAGATTTGTACGAAGCGATTCGTAGCTCCCGATTAGCTACGACGTCAGGATACGATAACCGAATCGCTCAAATAAATATGGTGCCCGGCAACCTCCCTGTATATCGTACGCCCATTATTGGAAGGGAACGCGAATCAACTGAGATCTCCAACTTGCTTTTAAGGGAGGAGATTCAGATCCTGATCCTGACAGGAACCGGAGGTGCGGGAAAAACGAGGCTGGCAGTTCAAATCGCTTCGGAGCTTGGCAACCGCTTCGACGACGGTGTTTTTTTCGTCGATCTTGCGCCGATACGTGAACCTGCGTACGTAATTACCTCAATAGCGCGTACCGTCGGAGTACGAGAATACCAAGGCAAGGGGCGACCGTTATCTGAGTTGCTGAAATACTACCTCAAAAGAAAACGGCTGCTATTAGTCCTGGATACGTTCGAACACCTCAAGCCGGCGTTGGCGCCTGTTCAGCAATTACTGCTGGCCTGTCCAAGTTGCAAAGCTCTTGTGACAAGTCGCGAATCGCTGCAGGCCACTGGAATCAGCGAATATCAAGTGCTGCCGCTTGACTTGCCGGATTTGGAATCAGGTTCGTCTCCGGAGAGCTTGAATCGCTTCGATGCCGCACGTCTTTTTGTTGCACGGGCACATCAGGCAAGGTCCGATTTTCTGGTTTCGGCCGGAAACGCCGCCACGGTTGCCGAGATCTGCCGCCGCCTTGACGGCCTTCCCCTGGCAATCGAATTGGCAGCGCCCAGACTGAAGATTCTTTCGGTGGAGGGTCTGTTGGGCCGGTTAACTGATAGATTCAAAATATTGAGAAGATCTGACGATGGCTTGCCATTCCGGCAACAAACACTGCAGAGAACCATAGAATGGAGTTATGAACTTCTCAATAGCGGCGAAAGACGTCTTTTTGCATGTTTGTCAGTATTCAAGGGCGGCTGCACGCCTGAAGCGGCAGAAAGCGTGTGCACGGATCCCGGAGAAAATATAGAGATCGATGTCCTGGAAGGATTGACATCTCTGCTTGACAAGAACCTGCTCTTTCGTCGTGAGATCAATGGCGAAGTTCGTATCAGCATGCTCGACACAATACGTGAATATTCAGAGCTGGAGTTCCAAAAGATTGCGGAAACGGAAAAGACTACAGAACGCCACGCTCGATTCTATTTAGGATTGGCTGAAGCTGCGGAGCCTAGGCTGCACGGCCCTGATCAGATGAAATGGCTGGAACGGCTGGAGCGGGATAATGAAAATCTCAATGAGGCCATGAACTGGTTTCTGAGCTCAGGAAAAGCGCTGGAAGCTTGTAGACTCGGGGCAGCTCTGAGGTGGTTCTGGACCAGGTACGGTCACCTTAGAGCGGGAACAGAAGAGATGGAGAAAGTGCTTGCTCTGGCTGAAAGCATTCAGGAATCGATCCCCCGTGCCCGGGCACTGCATACTTTGGGTTGGTTGGTCTTTCTTCAGGGCTACTGGTCGCGGGGATATCGGCTATATCGGGAGAGTCTTAATATGTTTCGCAGACTTGGAGATCGGAAGGGCGAGGGAATGGTGTTATCGGATCTGGGTCTCGCCCAGCGGTGGCTTGGAAACTCCGAAGAAGGAACGCGTCACGTTGAAGAGGCGGTGCTGATTGCCCGTGCGCAGGGAGATCCTCTACGTCTGGCCATTTCCCTTATATGGGCCTATTCCACCACCGGGGGACAATTTGAAGGCAAGGCTCCACAGGCCGAGTTGGAAGAAGCGTTGGAGCTTTCCAGGCAGGTTGGTAATCTCTGGTCTCTAGCGCATGCTCACCAGGGTTTGGGAGATATGTTAAAAGAAATAGGCGAGTATGCTGAAGCACGGCTTCATTACAAAGAGGCGTTAAAAGGATTCCGTGAGCTCAAGGATCGATTATGGACAGCTTGGACCCTTGAAGGCCTGGGGCGAACTCAGTATCTCGCTAGGGAATACAGAAGCGCCGAGTTCAATTTCCAAAAAAGCCTTGCCTTATTTGACATACTTGGCGATAGAGGCGGGGCGATTCTCGTATTGAGGGAGCTCGCCATGCTCACACGTGCCTTGGGGCATCATCGTCAGGCCGCCACGTTGCTGGGGGCGTATACGAGTAACCAAAAGTCGCTCATTGGCCAGGAGGCAGCCGCTCGTCTTGCACGAAGCCCCGAGCTTATTGCGGCTCTGAACGAATATGAATCCGGGCGTCAGGAAGAGTGGTTGCAGGGAAAATCAATGGGGTATGAACAGGCTGTTGCCTATGCCCGGCAGATCTCACTACGATACAGATTTTCGGTCAAGTAAGCAGTTCAGTGCTCAAGTGCTGAAATAGTATTTAGAAGTGCGACCTCAGTATGAAGGCCATTAGCCAGTTGGTCATCTTGAAATAGCAGGGGCGCATCGCGGGAATTCATCTCTCGAGCATGACCTCGTATCCTTCCTTTAG
>CAZLRN010000465.1:0-3772 GCA_964561715.1 uncultured Spirochaetales bacterium | reverse complement strand
CTTTGGGAAAGGCAAAGAGTCCCTGCAGAGGCTCCTGGGCCGCAGCGGCTGGGACCGAGGCTGCAGGCGCCAGCCCCTCCGGAGCAGGTGCAGAAGGCGTCAGCTCCTCCAGGGTAGGATCTCCTGGCGCTGTAGCTGCTCGGCCTAGGAGCCCCGTGTCGTGGTCAGCTACATCGGCGTCACCGATTCCGAATCCAGCAACATCGGAAGCTTGAGGAACGTAGACCGCGTGTTCGATGCCCCCAGCCTCGATACCAGCAACGCCTGTCTCACGTTTCTGTTTGAGCAGGGCCGAGTAGCTCGTGAACTTCAGCTCCTGAGGGATACGACCTGCAAATTGCCTGAGCCGCAATGCCGGTTCTCGTTCCGGCTCACCTGGTTTTCGTTCCGGCTCACGGTGTGTCCCGGGTTTGATTGCGGCCGCTCGATGTTCTGGTGCAAAATGCTGTATCGGCGCCGAGGGTTCCTGCGGCTCCTTCGCCCCTTGCAGCAACGAGACACTGATTGCTCCACTTGACCGCCTCTCCAGCCCTCTCAAATCTTCGAGAATCAGCTCGTCACTCAAAATCTTGAGCTTGGAGTAGGTGCCGATCTCTTTCATCTCATCGGGATCCGATCCTGCAGACACCGGATGAAGCAGATAAGCTAAAGCAGAGCGGTCCGCGTTGAAGATGTTTCCCCAGGCCACATAACATCGATACTTGGCTCTTGTGAGAGCCACGTAGAGAAGTCGAAGATTTTCGGCGATCTCCTCATACCTCTGCTGCTTCTGATGCTCAGCAATCAGCTCGGAGCCCAGGTCCAAACGGAGCTCGCCACTGCTGCTATGGTAGAGGACATCACCTGATCTGCTATCCGAGACATCCCAGAGAAAGGGGCAGAAGGTAATCGGATAATCCAATCCCTTGCTTCGATGAATCGTCAGGATTTCGACTGCCGGGTCATCGGTTTCGAGCCTAAGCTGGAGCTCGTCGCGTATCGCTTTCTCATCACCGCCCCCATCTTCGGATCTGCTGAGGCTGTCAGAGTACCACTTGAGCAGCCCATTTACTCCGTATCCCCTCTCCATGCTGATCCCGTGCAGGATTTCTTCGAGATGCAGCAAATTTGTTAAACGTCTCTCTCCTCCGGACTGCGAAAGCAACCGGACGCGTACGTCCTGCTCGCTCAAGAGAGGCCTGATCATGCGCATAAAGCCCCGCCTCTGCCAGACGGCATGGTAGCTCTGAAACAGCTCCAGCCACTGATCCCACCGCTTTTGGTCCGAAACCAGGGCATCCAGCTCTTGGGCCGTGAGGCCAAAGATATCCGTAGCCAAGGCGGAACGTACGGCCCTCTCGCTGCCGGGGTTGGCCAGCCCATTCAGGACGATGAAAAGCTCCGAGGCCTCGGTCGTGCGGAAGAGGCTCTCCGTGCTGTGCACAATGCTCGGGATTCCGCACTCCCTGAGGGATTTCCGCATCTGCTGCGCCTGCCGGTTGGTTCGCACCAGAACAGCGATATCCTGTGCCTTTACCGGCTTGCCGTCGAGACAGAGCAGACCTGCCCTGCCTGCATCGAGGATTCGCAAGATTTCCAGACCAACAGCCCGCATGATCCTCCCCGTTGCCTGGCTTTTGGGAATGCTTGCTCCCCTTTTGTTTTGCTTGGGCACAAACCACATCTGAAGCGGCGCCTCGTCTCCGCCGCTCTTATCAGCAAGAGAGCCCGGATCTGAAGCTCTGGCTTCTCTTCCAGCATCGGATGCCGGACTCGGCCTCTCACCAACATCGGCTTCCAAGCTCGGCCGCTCAGCGGCATCAGCTGCCGAGCTCTGCCGCCCGCCAGATTCGGCGGGGCGAAATTCAATCTCATCGAAGAGGAACGGCCTTGCCCTGTTCGAAAACAGAGTGTTGAGGGCGCTTATCAGCCCCTCTTCACTCCGCCAGTTTTTCAGCAGAGTGTATCTCTGGGCGGCCTCCCTGGCAGCGCTCATGTATGCGTAAACATCAGCTCCCCGAAAGCTGTAGATCGACTGCTTGGGATCTCCTATCAGAAAGAGAGTCCCTGTTGGATAGATCCTCCGAAAAATATCGTACTGCAAGCGGTCGGTATCCTGAAACTCGTCTATGAGAGCCACGGGGTAGCGTCTGTGCACAGCGTCAATCAGGCGTTTGCTCCCCACGCCAAGAAGTGCCTCGTACACTCGTGTGAGCAGATCGTCGAAGTACTGCACATTCCGCTCCTCCTTTCTCTTCGGCAGCTCCTCTCGCACATATTCGAAGGCATCCCGCACAAAGCGGCTATGGTTCAACTCGTATTGAGAGCGAATCCTCACCGATATCGAGGTGAGGGCACTGCACAGATCGAAAAAGGGGTGGCGGGGGCGGTCATAACCTTTCTTTGTTCCCCTCTCGAGCTCATCCGGACTGAGTTTCTCAAAGTTGTCCGGAAGCGCCCACTTCGAACCCGATCCGCCTAGATAGACCTCCAGCTCGCCTAAAAGCTCTCTCACCCTTCTCTCTCCGTAAGTCCTTGCATCGAGTCCCGGATTGTCGAGCAGCAAATCGACTATTTCGTCCTTCGCCCGCCCCCAAAGGGCAACCGTGTCGCTAAAGGTACGCTCGAGCTCCATCTCCAGCGGTTCCGATTCTCCTATCTCCCGCGCCGTTGTCACTTCGAGGAGCGGTTTGGCGATATGAGATTCGATGCGTCTGAACAAGCTATCGGGATTCTCCATTGCCAGAAGATATGAAAGGAAGCCGCAAGATTCCCTCGCCGTCCGTACACGCCAGAAGTCATCGACCAAATCCTGCAGAAGAGCGCTCTGGTCCGTGATCAGCTCCGTGTCGAAGAGGGTGGCACTTTCAAAGGCATGATCTTTCAACACCCTCCTACAAAACCCATGGATCGTGTAGATGGCGGCTTCGTCGAATATTCGCAGCGCCAGCTCGAGCCGCTCTCTGGCAATTTCGAGGTTTTGAGCTCCGTGGGATCCGCCGTTCGAAGAAGCCTCTCGCCCTCTTCCCTGCAGCTTTCCTGAAAGCTTTCCTGAAAGCTTCCTTGCGAGGCCTGTAATGAACGAATCAACTGATGCATTTTCTACCTCGGGACGATCGGATGAAAACACATCAAGAGCAGATCGAATATCTCTGCGAATTCGAATTCTCAGCTCCTCCGTGGCCGCCTCTGTAAAGGTAACAACCAGTATCCGATCGACGGTATGGTCCGTCTCTAAAAGCATCCTGAGGAAGATTCTCGAGATGCTCGTCGTTTTCCCAGTCCCGGCGCTGGCCTCTATGAGATTGACGCCTAAGAGGGGGCATGTGAGGGGATCGAACTCTCTCACTTCACCACATCCTCATGTCTAAGAAGGGGCTCGAGAATGATTCGAGCCGTTTCCTGAAACTCCTGTCCCAGGGGAGGAGTGTCTCCATAGATACGACGATAGTAGGCATCATCGCCCTCTCCCTGCAAATAACTCCC
Organism: uncultured Spirochaetales bacterium; assembly: GCA_964561715.1. Lineage (GTDB taxonomy): Bacteria > Spirochaetota > Spirochaetia > SZUA-6 > CAZLRN01 > CAZLRN01. The sequence goes on along the minus strand of CAZLRN010000465.1, from coordinate 307 downwards.
CACCCAAACAGCTTCTGCCGATCTCAGCGCATCTTCTCGTGAAGCGCCGCTGTGGATTCTTCGGTAGTATTTGAGCGAGGACTCCGGGAAAAATGCGAGCGGAAAACTCAGCCCCGACCAGTAGTAATCGAGTAGTTGGATCAGAAGGGACTCGGGCTCCTGAACTTCTTCGAATTTCAAAATGCTGTCCTTTCCCAAATATGTGCTTCGCGCCTCCTTGATCGAATCGAGCTCCGATTGCTTCTTTCGGGCGGCGTTGAAGGCTAGATGGGATATCCACATAGCCATCTCATCGTTGGCCTTTGTC
>CAZLRN010000464.1:0-3777 GCA_964561715.1 uncultured Spirochaetales bacterium | reverse complement strand
CGTTCCATCCAACAGGAGATAGAGATATGCTCTCGAGAGCGGCAAAACGCATGGCCCAAAAGAAAAAAACTGCACCGGAAAAGGAGAAACCACAACACAGACGTGCCCTCTACTATGGCAGCATTGTTATTCTAGTTATTGTAGTGGTGAGTTTTATCGGTGTCCCCCTCGCCAGTCGTTTGGGCTCTACCAGAAGGCTGAGTTTCGGATCGTACGGCGGAAGGGAGATCCGGTATATAAGGGGCAACTATCTTTCGGATCAATACGATAGCATAGCCAAAAGAATCAGCGAGTCAGGTCAGGCTGGAACTCTCGAAAGCCAGCTCTGGCAGGCTTGGCGCTACGCCTTCGAGCAGACCATCTTCCATTTTGCTATATTGGAGCGGGCTGAGAAGAGCGGTGTTTGGATTTCGGATAACCGGGTGGCCGATTCTCTCGTCGAATCAGGTCCCTATATGGTCAATGGGGTCTTCAGCCACAAAAAATACAAGGCGACGCCCCAGGCCGAGCGAAACGCCAACAGCAGGCTTCGAAGAGAGATTCTGACCCACACGCGCTACCTTCAGGATCTCTTTCTGTCGCATGCCCAGAGCTCCAAGGAAAAGCAGTTCATCAAAGATATGGCCCGCATAGAGCGAAGCTTTACTTTTGTCAGCTATAGCTTTGAGGATTTTCCTGTTGAGAAGAGCCTCTCCTTTGGTCTGGCCAATAGGGAGAAGTTTCGCAAAATCAAGCTCAGCCGAATCACCATAACCTCCAGCCAAGGCGAGGCGGAAACAGTCAGGGAAATGGCACTGGGGGGGCAGAGCAGCTTTGCCGAATTGGCCCGATCCTATTCAAAAGGCTTCTACGCCGATAAGGGTGGGGACATGGGGTGGCAGTACGCCTATCAACTCGAGGAGCTTTTTGAATTCGGTGATCCTGTTGAGGATATCTTCAGCCTCAAGGAAGGTGAGATCAGTGATATCTACCAGTCAGGCTCCAGCTGGGTTTTTTTCAGGTGCGACGGCGATCCGATAGCTCCTGATTTCAAAGAAGAAGGGCTTCTGGATACTGTCAAGGAATACATAACGAACAATGAAAAGGGCGTTATAGAGTCTTACTTCTTCGAACAGGCGGATGCCTTTAGAGCCAAAGCACAGGATAGGGGTTTCAGGGAAGCCTGTATTGAAGAGGGGTTGTTTCCACCGAATGAAACGGAATATTTCCCGATCAACTATTTGGAGGTCTTTGAGCAGAAAAAGCTCCGAATCAAAGGAGAGGAAGATTCTACGCTTCTCGCGTCGGCTTCCAACAACGAGGATTTCTTCATCAAGCTTTTCAAGCTAAAAGAGGGGGAAGTTTCGGAGCCGATTCTGCTTAGCGACAACATAGTCGTGATGGTGCTGTCGGATGAGCGGGAATTGAGCCAGGATGAGCTCGATAAAATGGATTCCTATCTCAATTTCATGGATTCCTCCTATCTGGAAAGAGATATGCAAAACAAAATAATTGATGAGGACAAGCTGGTCGATAATTTTCAAGAGGCGTTTTTTCAATATATTGTGCCCCAGCAGTGATACGTCTTAGCCGAAGAGAAAAGCCGTTGACACATTGGCCGAAGAACCATCGCTGGTAGATACAGGGAGAGGAATAACAGTCCGATATAAGAATCGGTATCTGTACTCATCCCTCGATCCACTCGATCCCATCAAGAGACGCATCGAAAACCTTCCGCTTCTCGAGAAAACGCTGTTCTTCGTGCCGTCCATCGGTCTCGGATACGGGCTCCGTGAGTTGCTCGAGCGTCTCCCAGATAACTCCCATGTCCTCTGCGTCGAGGTAGATCAGGTCTTGATGAAATTGGCTATCAGCCAGCCCTACCTCTCCCTGCCCAAATCTCCGCAACTATCGATTGTTCGAACCGACGATCCAGGCAACCTCATTCGAATGCTTCACACCCTTGGGATCGAACAATTCAGACGGGTCCAGCCCCTCCACCTCTGCAGGGCATACGAACTATATCGGGATGCCTATGATCGGATGCAGATGATTCTGGAGGAGGAGCTGCAGACATACTGGAAAAACAAGATCACGATGGTTCACATGGGGAGATTGTGGGTCAGAAACGCTCTCGAAAACCTTCATCGCATTGCCTGGTCTGAGAGTCTCGAAAGCCTGTCTACCCGCTCTCCGGTGGTTGTAGCAGGCGCCGGACCGTCTCTCGAGGATAGCCTGTCCCTCATCCGACAGATCAGAGAGCGTGTGGTTTTGCTGGCCACAGACACAGCGCTTCCGGTACTGGCTTCAGAGAGAATCAGACCGGATGCCGTTATTGCGCTAGAATCCCAGCTGGTCAATATTCAGGATTTTATCGGGATGCTCTTCGAGGGAGTTCCGCTGATCTGCGACATCACCTGCTCGCCAAACGTGGTGCAGCTTTTTGATAATCCCATTTATTTTTTCTCTTCAGCATTTTATCCCTTGAGCCTCTTTGAACGGATGAGTGCTGCGGGTCTGATGCCATTCCAGCTACCACCGCTCGGATCGGTTGGTGTCACTGCCCTGTACATCGCGCTCGAGCTGACGAGGGCTCCCGTCTTCGTCGCTGGCCTGGATTTTAGTTACATCCGCAATCAGAGCCATGCCCGGGGCACCCCCATTTACAGGCTTATGTATCGGCGGGCCAGCCGTATCCTGCCGGTGGGTCAGATTTCATACGAGTCTATTCTTAAACGCCCCCTGCTAAAGGTAAAGGGAGAGGATGGGAAGGACCTCCAGAGCGACCTTGTTCTCCATGGATACGCCCAGCAGGTTTCCAGGATTTACAGAAAAAGACCGCGTTTTTTCAAATTGAGCTACAAGGGGTTCGATATCGGGGCCCCTGCAGTCGAGACGGAGGCGCAGTTCGAGAGAGAAATGGGGAATCATCCTTTTCTGTCGGAAAACGGATTCGTCGCGGAATTGCGGCCCAGAGAGACCGGCAAGGCAAGCTCTGAATCGTTTGGGCAGAAGCTCGAGAGGTTTGTGGAGCAGGAAACGAACCGTCTGGCTCGCGGCGTGGAGACGATCGGGAATCTGATCCGCTCGGGCGGAGAAGATGTGTTTGCCGCTTCGCCTGGAGCGCCGTTGATGAATCTGCTCGAGGAGCTGGATTATCTTTACTTCTATTTCCCGGACCCGTTTCCCAAGGGGTCGTTGACTCGAGATTATCTCGTTCGCATCCTCGCTTCGGCCCAGGCATTTTTGCCACGATGGGGGCGGATTCTCAGGCGATAATATTTTCAGGTGATAAGCCGAACTTCTTCGATTATTTACTTAGATTCACGATCGTGATCCCTGCGGCAACGAGAATCAGACTGGCAACGATGGCGAGGGTGATTGGCTCTGAGAGAAGCAGATTGCTCAAAATTACTCCTGCAACGGGAGTGATAAAGCCGAACGCCGCTAGGCGACTGGCCGCGTATCTCCGAAAGAGGGATGTCTGAATGATGAAGCAGATCCCAGCTACCACCAGCCCCTGATAGAGCACGGCAGTTATGATGCCCCCATTAAGGCGATAATGCCAGGAGCCTTCGAACACACAACTTAACAGCACAAAGGCAGGAATGCCAAAAGCGGCCTGCCAGAGCAAGACCTTTCCCGGATGGATATCTTGGGTCAAGCTTTTAACATAGATTAGGCGAGCTCCCAGGAGCACGGCACTTGCCAACGCCAGAAGATCTCAGGCAACGTATACGAAAACTCCTGCCAGGAGACTCTCTGCAAAGACGAGCACCACACCGGCGAAAGCGAGAA
>CAZLRN010000463.1:0-3784 GCA_964561715.1 uncultured Spirochaetales bacterium | reverse complement strand
TAAGAGGAGATGAACATGTGGGACCTTTCTTTGCATCTTTTTGATCTTATGGAGAACTCAATACGTTCCGGCGCCTCGACCGTAGCGGTTACGATCGCAGAGAACAGAGAATCAAGGATTCTGACGCTGGTGGTCGAAGATGACGGACCCGGCATGAAAAGCTTCCCTGCCGAGATGCTGAATCCGCGCTACGACAAAAATTCCAAAAAAGAAGACAGACAGGGTATACCCCTTCTTCGATCTACGGCCGAACGCGCCAAAGGAGGCCTGACGGCAGCACAGTCTCCTCTGGGCGGTGTTGCAGTTGTAGCCATGTTTCGTATCGATCTCATAAACACGAAAACCTGGGGAAACGTACCGGCAACATTCGAGTCGGTAGCATGTACCAACCCGTTGGTTGAGATACGGTGTCATCTGATCCAGGACGGTAGAGAGAAGAGTTATGAGAATCGATGCTCATTTGATGACCGGCCCATAGAAGCGCAAGAGGCTATTGTCGATGCAAAAAGATTTGGGGAACAGATACACGAAGGTCTTGAAGAACTCGGCTTCGGAAAGGACTCGTTGACGAAAGGTGGCAAGGGATGAAAGAGGAAAAAAATGTCTGCGGCTGCTCCGAAGAAGTCCCGGAGGAGGAACTCTTCGCAAGACTCGACGAATGCCTTGAGGAGTACAGGCAAAAATCCGGCGCCCTGATTCCTATTCTTCAGATTGCTCAAGGAATCTTTGGTTATCTGCCGGAAAAGGTACTCAAACATATAAGCCTCAAATTGGGCAAGCCATACAGCGAAGTGGCGGGAGTGACTGGATTCTATTCGTTTTTTGCAACGGCCCCCAGGGGAAAGCATTTGATAAGGGTATGTCTGGGAACGGCATGCTACGTTCGAGGTGGCAAGCAAGTGCTTGAAGCAGTAGAAGATACTCTTCAGATCGATATTGGCGAAACAACTCCTGACGGCTTGTTTTCGCTGGAAGTAGCCCGGTGCTTCGGCGCCTGCGGTTTATCGCCGGTCATGACGGTAGATGGAGAGGTTCACCAGAGAGTGAAGCCTGCGCGTGTTGGAGAAATTTTGGATGCCTACAGCCTGGCAGAGCCTTTGAGCAGCAGAGCTGAAATAGAGAGTGAAGTCATGCCTCCTGCAGCTCATGAGAGATTGACTTCGCTGCAGGAATTCCGTGTGCTCGCCCGAAGAATTGGAGAGGGCAAAGCGGAAACGGCTAAACAGAAAAGAATCGAGATCACCATTCATCTGGGCACCTGCGGTATTGCCTCAGGGGCGAGGGGCGTCCTTTTAGATTTGATGGATGAACTGCAGCAGAATGCCGCCAAAAACGTGGTCCTCCACAGATCAGGTTGTCGAGGCCTATGCTCGCATGAACCCATGTGTACGCTTACCGATGAAAATGGGAATGAATTCTGCTACGGGGAACTCGACCGCAGCAAAGTGCGTCGCATTGTGAAGGAGCACGTGATTCAGGGCAAACCCGTTGCCGAATGCATGGTCAGTGACTGAAAAATGCAGCGGGGAAGGAGCGCAACATGTTTATTGTAAAGAGTCAGATACTTGTTTGCACCGGCGCAGGTTGTATCGCCTCCGGCGCGCTGGAAATAAGCAAAGCTCTCAAAAGTGAGATTGAAACACACGGCCTGTCTCAGCGATGTGAGGTGAAGGAAACAGGCTGCCTCGGTCCTTGCGCCGTCGCTCCAGTCGCGATGGTATTTCCCGACAGCGTCTTTTACTGCGACCTGAAGGTCGAGGATGCGAAGGAAATAGTAGAGCAGCATATTATCGGAGGGCGGCCGGTAGAGAGGCTTCTTCACAAAGACCACTCTACAGGCAGTCCGGCCGCGACAATGGACGAGATACCCTTCTTTCGGAAACAGCAAAAGAATGTCTTGAGAAACTGCGGTGTCATCGACCCGAAACGCATAGAAGAGTACATCTTGCGAGACGGTTATCAAGCCCTGGCGAAAACCCTTGGAGAGATGAAGCCGGAAGAAATTATCGAGAAGGTCAAACGTTCCGGCCTTCGAGGAAGAGGGGGGGCGGGTTTTCCAACAGGGCTCAAATGGAGTTTCACCAGGAAAGCAGAGGGGCTTCCCAAGTACGTGCTCTGTAACGCCGATGAGGGAGACCCCGGGGCTTTTATGGATCGAAGTATTCTCGAGGGTGATCCCCACAGTGTGATCGAAGGTATGATTATTGCTGCCTATGCCGTAAGTTCCTCTCAGGGATACATCTACGTCAGGGCAGAGTATCCCCTCGCCGTGGAGAGACTTCAAACCGCCCTGGATCAGGCTCGAGCTATCGGTCTGCTGGGCAGGGATATTTTAGGGACCGGATTCGACTTCGATCTCGAAATCCGTAAGGGCTCGGGCGCGTTTGTATGTGGTGAGGAAACCGCTCTCATGACCTCCATTGAAGGGAACAGGGGAGAGCCACGTCCGAGACCCCCATTTCCCGCCGAGAAAGGCCTCTGGGGAAAACCGAGTCTGCTTAACAATGTAGAGACCTATGCAAACATCCCTCTCATCATGTCGAGAGGCGCTGAGTGGTACAGCTCTCTAGGCACAGAGGGGAGCAAGGGGACCAAGGTCTTTGCCCTCGCAGGAGCCGTAGTGAATACCGGACTCGTCGAGGTTCCGATCGGAACCGCCTTGGGCGAAATTATCTACGATATCGGAGGAGGCATAATCGACGGGAAGGATTTCAAGGCTGCACAGGTCGGAGGGCCTTCGGGAGGATGCGTACCCAAACATCACCTCAATGTCCCGGTTGACTACGAATCCCTGACGGAGCTCGGAGCCATCATGGGTTCCGGAGGTCTCATTGTTTTGAACCAAGACAGCTGCATGGTTGATGTGGCTCGATATTTCCTCGAGTTCGTTCAGGAGGAATCCTGCGGAAAGTGCACGCCGTGCCGGATAGGAACCAGACGAATGCTCGAGATTCTAGAGCGAATATGTGCAGGCAAGGGGCAGGAGGGAGACATAGAGAAACTCGAAGAGCTGGGTCATTTCATCAAGGACGCCTCTCTATGCGGTTTAGGACAGACAGCGCCAAATCCCGTGCTTTCAACAATAAGACACTTCAGAGACGAGTATGAGGCGCACATAAGGAGCAAGAGGTGTCCTGCCGGGGTTTGTCCGGAGCTCGTGAGAGCGCCTTGCCAGAACGCCTGCCCGGCCGGAGTCGATGTTCCTGGCTTTGTTTCCCTCGTGGGCGAGAAACGGTACGACGAAGCCATCGCGCTAAATAGGGAGAGGAACCCCCTGACTGCCATCTGCAGCAGGGTTTGCTTCCACCCTTGCGAAGGCAAGTGTCGCAGAAGCACGCTCGATGAGCCCCTTGCAATAAGAGCTCTCAAGCGTTTCATGGCGGATCAAGAGACGACACATCAGTTGCCCGAGATTCGCCGGAGTGAGGAGAACGCAAAACGCAAAATCGCCGTGATCGGCGCAGGTCCGGCAGGGCTCTCGTGCGCATACTTTCTGGCCAGACTCGGCTATCGCCCAACTGTCTTTGAAGCGGAGCAGGAACCCGGCGGGATGCTGGTACAAGGCATACCCGAATATCGTTTGCCTCGGCAGATCGTCTCCCGGGAGGTCGCATTGATAAAACGTCTGGGTATGAGCATAACGATGAATAAAAGGCTCGGACGAGACTTTGGTCTGGAAGATCTTCGGAGGAGTGGTTATGAGGCCGTCTTCCTGGCCGTAGGAGCCCCCGAAGGGGCCAGATTGGGGATCGCCGGGGAGGAGAACGAACGCGTGATCGATGCG
>CAZLRN010000462.1:0-3789 GCA_964561715.1 uncultured Spirochaetales bacterium | reverse complement strand
ATTTGTATCTGTTATGCAAATCAATGTCTTCATCAGATATTACGATCAATAAATCCGTTGGTCAATAAATTTTGTATACAAAATCTGTAGATCAATCCCGCTTCGAATGGTATACCTTAGTGCAAGGGGAGAATAATGGAAACAAGGGAAGAGCGTATCCAGAGGCTTGAAGAAACAGCGCGGGAGGTGCGGCTCAATATTATCAGAATGGTCTATGAGGCTCAATCAGGGCATCCCGGCGGATCCCTCTCCCTGGCAGATATCGCTACGGCCCTCTATTTCGATATCGCCAGGCTGAATCCCAAGGAACCACGCTGGCCCGACCGGGATCGCATCTTGCTTTCGAAGGGGCACGGGTGTCCCGTGATCTATGCCTGCCTCGCCATGCGCGGCTATTTTTCTATGAAAGAGCTCAAGACTCTGCGCAAGTTCGGAAGCATCCTGCAGGGGCATCCCTACGTGCACAAGACTCCAGGTTTGGATATCTCCAGCGGTTCCCTCGGTCACGGCCTCAGCCATGGCGTCGGCATGGCTCTGGACGGGAGGCTGCAGAGAAAGGACTACACAGTCTACGTGCTTATCGGCGACGGAGAGCTGGATGAGGGGCAGAATTGGGAGGCTGCTGCATCAGCTGCCAAGTTCAAGCTGGACAACCTCGTCGCCGTGCTTGATGCCAATAAACTTCAGAATGACAGTTTTACCAAAGATATCATGCCCATGGAGCCGCTGGACAAGAAGTTCGAGGCCTTCAACTGGCGGACCATCCGCATCGATGGACACGACATGGATGCCGTGGTCACCGCCTTGGAGACGGGAAGGGACTATCGCGGTGGCCCTTTCTGCATCATTGCGGATACGGTCAAGGGCAAGGGAGTCAGCTATATGGAAAATGTTGCTGTTTGGCATGGCAAGGTGCCTTCGAAGGAGCAGTACGAACAGGCCTTGCGTGAAATAAGGGGAAAATAGGCATGGAGAGAAGAAAAGCAACGATCCCTACCAGACGAGCCTTTGGTGAGCGGATGGCAGAGTACGGGGCCATCGACTCTGATTTTGTGGTGTTCGAAGCTGATATTGGAACCCAGACCTTTTCCTGGCTCTTCGAGGAAAAGTTTCCCGAACGCTACTTCATGATGGGCATCGCCGAATCCAACATGATGGCAGCAGCGGCCGGCATGGCCCAGGAGGGCCGAACCGTAGTGGCATGTTCCTATGGTGTTTTTGTAACGATGCGCGCCCTGGAGGCCATCCGTTCCTATATCTGCTATCCCAACCTCAACGTAAAGTTTCTCTCCTCCCACGCCGGCATAACCGCCGACATCGATGGGGTCTCTCATCAAGCGACGGAGGACATAGCGTTCATGTCGACTCTGCCGAATATGAAGGTCTTTGTGCCAGCTGACACGGTGGCCGCCAAAAAGCTCTTTGACGTGGCGATGCAAAGCCCAGGGCCGGTTTTCACAAGGCTGGCCAAATATCCTCTCTTCGATATCTACACCGAGAGCGAGGCGTTTAAGGTAGGGGGCAGCAAGGTCGCGGTTGAGGGCGGCGATGCAACGATCGCCACTTACGGCGATATGGTGTTTCAGGCCCTGGATGCGGCAGAAGAGCTGGCAAAAGTTGGGATCTCTGCCGAAGTGCTGGACATGTACTCAGTGAAACCCATCGACGGGGAGGGCTTGCTGACATCGATCAAAAAGACAGGGGCCCTCCTGGTCGTGGAAAACCACCAGAGGCGCAACGGTCTCGGCTATGAGCTTTCCAACTTCTGTCTCAAGAACTATCCGGTTCCCTTCGAAAATCTGGGATTGAACGATACCTATGCCGAGAGCGGCGCCTATGATCTTCTTCTCGAGGCGTACGGGCTTTCGCAGAATCACATCGCTTCGGCCGTCAAGGAACTGATAAACAAAAAAGCTTGACAACATCCTGTTGCGTGGTAAAATATCAAAAAATATTGCATACAATTCTATGGTGGTTGTCAAAAAGATTTTTGCAGGCATTTTATGAGCACCGAAGTTGGTCGCATAGGCAAGGGCAGTGATCCTTTTAAGCGCGAGAAAATTGCTGGGGTGCTCTTCGTCTCGCCGCTGATCATCGGATTTGTCGTCTTTAACGTCTATCCGCTTCTGGCTTCCATCTATCTCAGTTTTACAGAGTATGAGATCTACTCCCCTCCGGCCTGGGTAGGCATACGCAACTACCTCAGTCTCTTCAGGGATGAGCGATTCTGGAAGGTGATGCAGAACACCATTGTTTACATACTGGGCAATGTGCCTCTGCAGGTGGTATTTTCCATGATCCTCGCTTCCCTGCTCAATCATAAGTTGCCGGGCATCTATGCGTACAGGACGGCCTTTTTTATACCCGTCGTCACCTCCTGGGTTGCCGCAGGGGTGTGTCTCAGATGGATTCTGGCCAAAGATATTGGCCTGCTGAATTACGGTTTGAGTTTTATCGGGATCGAGGGCCCCTCGTGGCTCATGGATCCGGGTTGGGCCATGGTTTCGATCATCATGTCGAACCTCTGGAAGGGTGTGGGTTTCAACACCATGCTCTACCTAGCCGGGCTCCAGGACATTCCAACGGAGATACACGATGCGGCTCGCGTCGATGGAGCGGGAAGGCTGCAGAAGTTCTTCCGCATCACAGTTCCGTTGCTGCGGCCAACGACATTTTTCGTTACGACCCTGGCGATCATTAACTCCTTTCAGGTTTTCGCCAACATCTACGTCATGACCCAGGGAGGTCCTATGGACTCGACCCGGGTCATTGTCTACCACCTGTGGGAGACAGGTTTCATGTTCCTGAGAATGGGCGAAGCTTCAGCGATCGCCTGGGTGCTCTTTACACTTATCTTTATCGTAACACTCATTCGATGGAGGGGTTCGCGCGGTGGCTATATCGAGTAGGGTCATCACCAAAACAGCGCAGAAGGCTGTCGAGGCGGCGGTCATCTATTTTTTTCTGACCTGCGGCGCGCTCATCGCCATTACGCCTCTGTTCTGGGCCATCTCCACCTCACTCAAGGTGGCGGGTAAGGAGTTCTCAATTCCAATTGATCTCATTCCCCGTCCCGTTACCTTCGAGAGCTACGTGGAGCTCTTCAGCAATCCAATCATCAATTTCGGGCGTATCTTTCTCAATTCGGTCATTGTCAGCGTACCGACTTCACTCGGCGTCATATTCGTCTCTTCTCTCGGGGGCTTCGCTTTTGCTAAACTCTACTTCAAAGGTAGGGAGACGATCTTTGTGATCCTGCTCGGTACGATGATGATTCCTATGGCCGTGACGCTGATCCCCCGGTATATTCTGATGAAAATTTTAGGGTGGTTGAACACCTTCTGGCCCCTCATCATTCCCACCGTGATGACCAGTGTATACGGAACATTTCTGATGAGACAGTTCTACGGTGCTGTGCCCAACGATCTGCTCGATTCTGCAAGGGTTGAGGGCTGCAGTCCCTTTTACATGTATTCGATGATAGCGGTGCCTCTGGCCAAGCCGGCTTTGATGACCCTCTTCCTCATTACCTTTATGGCCTCCTGGAACAATCTCTTTATCGCACTCGTATACCTCACGAGGCCGCAGCTCTTTACGTTACAGCTTGGGCTTTCCTACCTGAACAGTGAATACGGCATCGAATGGCGTATGCTCATGGCCGGAACTGTCGTAACAACCCTGCCGGTGATCCTCATATTCTTGGCTCTTCAGAGGTACTACGTTCAGGGTATCACGCTCTCGGGGTTGAAGGGATAGGAGAAGGACAAGGTAAGGACGATAAGCTTTGGT
>CAZLRN010000461.1:0-3818 GCA_964561715.1 uncultured Spirochaetales bacterium | reverse complement strand
GATCGGGGGAGAGGAAAACATGTCAATGGCGGAGTACGGCGAATACCTCAAGAGACAGCTCCAGGGAACTCTAAGAGGGCCATCTTCCGGTTTTACGCTGTGGAATGCAGCCAACGACTACTACATGGTAACCTTTTCCCTCAAGGATGATCTGCTGGCACCTTGAAAGGGCTTCAAAAAGCCTATACAATTTTCAGCAGACAAAATGTGTGGAGGTGCTTATGTCGACCTTTTTTATGTTCGGAAAGTATTCCTCAGAAGCCATTAAGGGGATTTCGGCTTCACGGACTGAAAAATCACGGGGTATAATCAGCGATCTGGGAGGCTCCCTCAAAGCCGGCTACGCATTGCTCGGCCAGTATGATATCGTTCTGATAGTGGAGCTTCCTGATATTGAAACAGCGATGAAGGCATCCCTCGCTTTGAACAAGCTTACGGGCATCGCATTTGCAACTGTTCCCGCTGTTTCAGTAGAGCAATTCGATAAGTTGAGCTCATAGATTTCTACAGACACGGGAGCTAGCGGATCTACTCTCGATGATGTACGGCTATCGCTTCTTGAAGCTACATTCGCTCTTCGGTGGTCTCACCGAGGAGGAGATGAAAAAAATCCGACCTCTATTCAAAGAAGAAAAATTTGCCGCGAACGATAAGATTCTCAAGGAAAATGAACGCAACGATAGGCTGTATTTCATCTGTGAGGGAAGCGTCGAGATCTCCAGACAAATCGAGACTGCAAACGATAAGGTGACACGAAAAATCGCCACGTTGGGTGTGGGCGATACCTTCGGAGAGATGGAATTGATAGATATTCAGCCATGTGCGGCAACGGTAAGGGCACTAGAGGATACCGTAGTGCTGACTCTCTCAAATTTTGACTTTCACAAGATTTCTAAGATAAACCTTAAATCTTTCACCCTCATTGTCATGAATCTGGCGCGAGAGATCAGTCGGCGGCTGCGCAGATCAGATGAGCTTCTTGCGAAATTGCTCCGAAAACCCGAAAACTACATGGTAGACTAACCAACGGAACTCTGATCGATGCAAAAGGGATAGCGTCGAATCAGGGGATTCCGAGAATCTTGACCCGGACATACCACCTAATGAGGTTCCAGTTGTCATTTCGCGGAAGCAGAATGTAGGGGCCGAGCTTTTCGTTTCTGGTTTCTATAAGGTTGGCTTTTTCCGTGTTTGACTGATCTTGCGGCGCTGCCTCTGGCTTGAGCTCGTCGTGCAAAGCGCGGTTGTAGCTGTGCTGATTCCTGAGCCACTCGTAGTAGTAGCTGCTCTTCAGGACGTTGGATTTGTCCAAGACGTGTTGAAAATCAACTCGATAGCCTCTAAGCCGGGAAAAAGCTGTAATGAGCTCGATGGGAGAAAGATTCGTCTGAACGTAGTCAAGAAGGGCTTGGAAGATCCGATAGGCTTTGCTGATATCCAGAAAGCTCAAATCGTTCAGCTTGTCACTCAGGGCTTTGATAACTCTCTGCTGCCTTTTGGCTCGATCAAAATCCGAAGTGTAATTTCTCGAGCGCGCAACTCTCAAAGCTTGAACGCCATTTAGATGATGAGTCCCCTTCCGAAAGCTGAGATAGCTCCACCTGCCGGCATCCATGGTCTTGTAGGTCGGATCGACCAGATCTCTCTCTAGTGTTACGTCGACGCCGCCAAGAATATCGACGATATTGATAAAGGCAAACATATCGACAGAGAGATACCGATTCACTCTGATTCCAGTGATGGATGAGATATCTTCGAGCAGACGATGCATGCCAAACTTCAAAGACAGATAGTTGATTTTTACATTTCGATAGAGGAGGTCTCTCGGTATGCTTACCAACGTCAAAGTTCTTCGCGAATGATCTGCCACGGCCAGAATAATCGTATCCGTGAGACCGTCATGGGTACCGCATAGCAGAAAAGTCGCGTATCGATCGCTTTCGTAGATATTGTCAATTATCTGAATATCGTTGGGTAGAATTAGTTTTTTTTTTCGTCCTCGGTCGCGCTAAGCAACGATTGAAGCGTGCAGATGGGCAAATCCTCACGATCCAGCAAAAAGATCTCGCCACTCTCTTTCTGAATTGCAAAAGAACCGATCCGCCTGTCTGTCTCATCCACAACATCGTAATGAATATAGATTTCGCTTTCGCGATTGCGCTCGGCCGTTCTCATTCCATTTGCCCTCATCTGTTCGATAAAGGCTGTCGATTCGAAAACATGGTTCATATTGCTTTGAATCTCGATAATCTTACTCTGCTTATAATCCTGACCGCCAAGCTTTTCGATAAGGTCCATCAACTGTTTCTCGAATTCACCGAACTCGGAGATGGTACGAGCGTTCAGGCTGAGAAGATTGGATTTCTTGTGTATACCAAAATCAGCCAAGCTCTCCGCCCCTCTGGTGATCGTATAGACGTACTGATCTTCCGTATCGAGAGGTCCGGCTATATTCAATCCATTTTGCATCAGCACGTGCCGTATAGCCCGTTTGTTGAGAGAATCTTCGATATTCGCCAACTCGAGTTTTGTGGACTGAAAATGCCGATCAAGCTCCTCTACATTGGCGTTAAAAAACCGAATCGACTCGACATCAAAGACGTCGGATTCATGATAGGCATCCAAAAAGGTCCTGATGAGAAGCTTGCCTTCTTTTTCGGGCCTATAAATAACTGTAAAATAGGTATCGCTACCCTTTTTGATTTTGATTGAAAATACCTCGCTCTCCTGGATCTCCAAGCCGCGTGCTGAGGCCTGCTCTCTTATGCCTGACTTGATGGCTGCAAATGTCGCAGAGTGCTGCTTCAAGCTCCTCTGGATTTTCAGCAGATCAATGGCTCGAAAAAAAACCAAATCGTTCTCGTTGAGGTTTTGTGTTTCTCCTGAAAAGGGATCCAAAGAGGAGTAGAATCTCTGAGGAAGCCCCATTGCTCGACGTAACTCATTTGAATCTTGACTCAGAAGGAGAAGCGTCTGTCGAATATTCTCCAGGGAATCTGTCGTTTCCTGTATTTGGGCTGCCGATGGCTGTTCGACTTTACCGCTTGCAAAGAGGGGGCCAACAGCTCTTGAAACAATCAAGCCGAGTACAAATAGAAAAACGACGCAGAGTAGCAGAAAAATCCCCATCCCCAGCCGGCTGGATTTTAGCCAGGCCGTTCTGCTTTTTGGCATAGAAGGCTTGAGGCTAAGAGGATAGATACTGGCTGCCTGTTTTTCTCTGTCGAATTGCTTTGACATAAAAAACACCTCATCCCTGAGGCGCCCACCCGAATGCCGTTACTATTAATTCAGATTTCCGTGATAAAGCGTTTGTTCTGGGCGGCGGCGGACTCGAACCGCCGACCCCTAGCGTGTCGAAACGACTACAGCATTTTTTCACTCCTAATCGGCTTTAATCGGCTTTTGCCCCTGTTTGCAACTTTAAAATAGTAAAGGATAGTAGGTTTTCTTACAAGCATTTAGCTAACTCTTTTATTGACGAACAGTAAGACCGGAAAGACCGTATAACACACCGCACGCAAAGCGAATTGCACATTTTTTTCACACGCATTTAGCCTCTTAAAGCACTAGCGCGGTACGCTAGTGACGCAAGTAAACACCAATAGTTGACAGCGTGTTTCTGGTAATGATATTATATTAACGTGAAACATTCAGTAGTTAAATGGGGTTCCATTACGGTCGCAACGCTCCAACTTGCTTACTGTATTGCACCGAAAATGGTACAGAGGCAAGTGGATAACTTCAAAGAAGCGTGTTGGGATGGGTGGGAATGTCAGAATAGGTTTTTAGTCATTGATTTTTAGGAAAAAAAGGTC
>CAZLRN010000460.1:0-3818 GCA_964561715.1 uncultured Spirochaetales bacterium | reverse complement strand
GTACGGCGCCACGAGACGAGTGGGCTCGACTCGAACAGGACCCACTGTTAGCCTATCAACTGCCAGAAATACTTCCAAAGGATTGTTGCTCATCACTTCAGAAAGGGCCGCAGGGATTCGATGATCTTCCCAACGCCGTCGATCAGGGGATCACACACGGGGAGTTTCGTCTCAGCGGCGATTTCTCTGCGCACCCGCCGAATGTTTACCGGCGCAATTCCTTCATGATTGAGAGCGATGGCTACAACAGGTCTTGAGCTCAGAAACTCTATAGCCTGAATCTGCTTCGAGAGGGAATGCATTGGATAGCCGGGGAATCCGTCGTACTCCTTTCTCATGGGAGCATGCTGCAGCACGACAGCCTGAGGTCGGCCGGCTGCTAGAATCTCGAATCCGCCCGGGTAGGCAGGATTCATTAGACTCCCCTGGCCTTCTATAACCAGCACACGGGCGCCGGTATCCTTCCAGGCACTCCACACGGCGTGCTCGATCTCTCCGGCCACGAAGTCGTTTATGAGGGAGTCCATGATTAGACAGTGCTCAGCTCCCTGCATCCAGGCTGTCTGCCCGGTCCCGATCATCTCCGCTTTGAGATCCTCCTCTTCGAAGGCTTCGACAAGCTTCCAGGCTGTCGTACGCTTTCCGACAGCGGAGTCTGTGCCCAAAACGGCAACTCTGAGAGCTTTGACCTCTTCGATCTTTCCCGAGAAGAAATGAAGCTCCCTCCGGGGAGGGGTTCTCCTGATGTCACGAATCGCAACACCCCTTTCGCGAGCAAGCCGCACGATCTCTGCATCCTTTGAGAGAAAATCGTGAAGGCCGCTGTCCACATTCAATCCCATCCCCACGGCCGTCCTGATATCGGAGCGGGCAGCCGGACTGAGCTGGCCCCCGTCGGGGGCGAGCCCGACGACGAGGTGCGTGGCGGGATTTCCGGCTCTTTCCGCCTGCCGCACAGCCGATGCAATATTATCCAGGATGGGAATTCCGTTTTTTTCCCCGCCTAACACCTCCCCGGCATCCCTTCCGGCTAGAGAAGAATCGACAACCGACAATACCTGGTATCTTCGAGTCCGGCGAACCAGACCGTGAGCCGTTTTCCCATTGGTGGTGGAGAAAGCTCCCTCGCAATAAACGACAGCCCGGCCTTCGGGTAGGGGACTCACGATTTCCTCCCCGTGAGTATCACGGCATAACGGTCGTTCTGCATCGGCTCTTTTCGATGCCGCTCGATCAAGGCGATCAGTCCAGCGGTCGAAGCAGGCAGGACGTCCAATCCTTCCCTTTCCCGCAAAAGCCTGGAATATCTCAGCATTTCTCTGTCGGTGGCGTTCGAAGCCCATCCCATGGTCTCCCGAATCGAATGCAGCGCATGATCGCCGTCGATCGAGTGCCAGTTGATAAGAGGTTCGTTCACGATCGACTCTTTGATCTGCGACGGACTCAGGTCGACGCATTGGGGGTAATTCTTCAGGAAGGCCTGGACAATCGGGTTTTTGCTGTAAGAAGATCCAGCGACCATGTGAGGTATGCGGGATGTCTTTCCCCTTCTGTAGAGACTCACGAAACCGCCATGAATACCGGCCAGCGTCGTACCGTTCGATACCGATAGCGCAACGATAGTCGGGGCATCCCGTAGCTCATCGTAGATCTCATACGCTATCTCACGGTAAGCATGGAGCTGTATCGACGTGTTGGCTCCGCCGGCATTTGCATCGTACATCTCGCTCTCCTCTGCTGCCCTGCGGGAAATCGCGACCGCGTTCTCGTAATCTCCCGGAACACGTTCTATCTCGGCCCCTAGTCGCGTTATCTCCTCGATCCTCCTCGTATGGTATCCCTCGGGTAGATAGATGAGACACCTCAGCCCGCCCAGCGAGGCGGCAAAGGCGACGGAAACACCGTAGTTACCGCATGTCGCTAGGGTTATGGAGTCGAATTCACGTCTGATAGCGTCCATAACCTGCGCAAAGGCGATCCTGTCTTTCTGAGTCCCCGTGGGATTGCCTCCCTCGAACTTCAGGAACACCTGCCTGAGTCCGATCTCCCTCTCGATGTTTCGAGCGCGGGAAAAAACCGTGTCTCCAACTTCGGATTCGAAGATGTCTTCAAAGGCCTCGAGTCGCTCCTCCAACGGCCGAGTCCTGTCCGAAGCGATCTTGCGATGCTCTTCGATTTCAGGAAGAATACTGGTGATCTCCGGCGTGGCGCTGTCCAACAGCTCAAAGAGACCCTCATCGTTCGGAATTCTGCCTTCATCACCACTAGATGCCTGATTGCCTGTCGATTCCATCTCTCCTCCTCAACATCTTGTATCTATATTTCACCGATTCCCGTGTTCCCCAGCCTATAGTTTTCCTGATCGCTTGTCTTTGCCTCGAAAGGCCTTCACCATTCTCTGCAGAATGCGAAGGTACCTTTCCCAGATACCTCCGAGCACGCCCCGTTTCAAATCTTGTGCCGCAGCGCGGATTGGATACGTCGCACCATACTTAAGCTTCAATTCATCCCAGTGCCGCACAAGCCAGATATACATATCGGCCTCCGTCCTCTCCGGGAAGAACTCCAGCAAACGCTCCTCCCTGACGATGTCGACAAGCGGCTTGTAAACCTTCTCGTACCAGCGCGGCGTCGCCTCTTTTAGCGACTCCACGCTATCGACGTGGTCCGTTTTCTGGCTGTCTATTGCTAAAAGGCCGAGAGATTTGACATGAGTCACAATATCGTCATAGCGGCCTGTTTCCGTGAAATCGATGGCATAGTCCCGACGCGTGGTATCCATTCCGGTGGCATCCTCGAAGCGGTGCCTCTCGAATTGTAGGACTCTTTTTTTTATTTGCTGAAGATCCATTCCGGGATCGATGGTTAGAGAAGAGCTAAGTGCTGTAACATTGGCTTCGATGTACCGAAGACCTCTGCTCTTTGCGACAGATACGCGGTGATTCCCGTCGCGTACAAAGTACACGCCGCCCAGTTTGTACAGCTCCACCGGGGGGAGAGGACAACCTCGCGTGTAGGCTTCGTCGATCCTGGTCCACCTTTCCCGCAGTGCCCGGCTTTTAGGTAAAAAGCCTCTCGTAAAATCTCGGTACCTCCCCTCGCTCCCCACTATGAGTGAGACGGGGACCAGCTGTGGAGCTCTCGATTCCTCGTCTCCCGCTTTGAGTAGTGATCTGACCTCCTCGAAGGCGAGAAGGCTATCTTCCTTGTTTTTCAAGAATGAGATGATTTGACCGACGAGGGCTTTTGCCTTGACTCTATTGAAGTCCTCGTCGGCTTGGGATCGAAAATAGGTTCTGGAAAATCTGTTACTTCTCGAACTATGCCGAGTTCGCTCAGAATCCCTGTTCACGATGCTCCCGGTAAACCACCTTGATGATGCCACAACAACGAAATAATGGCTACAGGGTTCAGCTCTGCTTCCGAGAAAGGCTTTAGCGTTGGCACTCAGACTTTACGAGACGCCTTGAGTCTGTCTCACGTACAGCTTATTGACGACCCGGCATCCCCGGCAGTGATGCCGGGCGATTCTCTCTACTTTTTTGGAATCCATCTCCGAGCTGACGCTACCTTCCAGGCTGATTATTTTCTTGCCGAGAAGTGGCAATCCTTTCTTGCGAAGTGCGACAAAAATTTTGTGTGGATCTTTAATGGTAGGATCCGAGCTGATGATTTCTTTGATCTCGACATCAACTGCCTTGATTTTTATGGCCATTTATCTTACCTCCTCATAGGGTGTCGTGATGCGCCCCTGAGCATTCGACGGCTTCACCGCCAGCTTTCTTAATCATCTGGGTAGTCTCCGTTCCGGTCTCGGC
>CAZLRN010000459.1:0-3842 GCA_964561715.1 uncultured Spirochaetales bacterium | reverse complement strand
GACTCAAGGCGTTCGGTCCCCCGCACTCGATAACTGCATCTCTTGCTTCAGCACGTTCCAGTGACGTGAGAGCGAATTGTGCCACATCCTTGAAGGAGATCCAGCAGATTTTACCGGTGCCTGATCCATATATCCGCGCTTTGGCATGGGGGTAGTCGAAACCAAGCCTGGGAGTGAGCCAAGCCTCCATGAAAGCTTCGGCCCATAGAATCGTATAGGTGAGTGCACTGTGCTTCAGACGCTCTTCGACCATTCGCTTGGCAACCGATAAGGGACATTGAATGCTGGGGCTATCGTTTCGAAATGATACAAAGACAAAATGCTCAGCGCCGGCCGCCTCGGCTGCTTCGACCAGGCTCAGCTGACCCTCTCTGTCCACCGTCTCGATGGAATCCCCTTCCTGCATTGATTTGGTTGAAGAAGCCGTTGAGAAGATGAACTTCATTCCTCTGATTGCCGCATCGAGAGACGAGCGGTCCTTCAGATCGCCGTAAACGAGCTCTGCGCCCAAAGCCTCAAGCTCCTTTGCCTTGGCTATCTCGGATGAAGCTCTCACCAGCGCTTTGACCGGTCGGTCCTTTTTCAGGAGCTGGCGGCATATTTCGCCGCCCAGAAGCCCTGTCGCACCTACGACGAGTATTTCTCTCCTATCTGGTTTTTTATTCAAGTTCCCTCAAGCTGTTCTACGTCAGAATTTCCTTCCAAACTTTCCTCGCGACACCACTGCGTCGAAATCTCTACACGGCCGTGCCGATGGCGCCTCTCGCCGACTTTGGATCGTAGCTGTCATCTCCATTTTTCCTTCCTATTGCTAGAAATGGATTCTTTCGATCTGGCCTTCCTTTTCGTTCTTCTCTCTAGTCCAGAACCAGGCCTCTCCTGATTTCATTCTTAAGATTCTTGGTTTTCCTATGGCTTCAGGTTTACGGGCAGAAGGCCTCTCCTGAAGCATTCTTTCGATAACTACCGGATCGTCGAGAAGCTCTACCTGACCTGAGACTCGCATTACCTTCATGTCTATGATTTTCTCGTCAGTCTTGAAGAAAAGCACCTCGATCCTGGGACGCGATTGCACCTGACGAAACACGCTTTTGGAGTCTCGTGTAACGAAGTAAAATCCACTATCATCTGCATACCACATTCGAAATATGCGAACTCGTGGCTGTTCACCCTCTAGAGTGGCGAAAAAGCAATCTCGGTGCTCGTTAGCAAAATCGGTATAAGCTTTAAGAGCAAGGTTTGTTTTAGCCATCGTTACACCTCCCGGCCGGGTAGCCAATCCCTCCCGACCTTTCGGCTTTGCACAACCATCTTCTTCTGGTAACATTGATGCACGAAGGCATTATAGAAGTGTCAAAAAAACGTTATAGAATCGCAATGCAAGATTAAAATTCTACTATCTACGCTAATCGCAAGCTCCATATTCGGAGGCGGGATAAATGCCTCGTCTAAATCTTTTCTGGCTTGGCCCTCCTAAAATAGATTTCGATGGCGCGCCCCTTAAGTTGGATACGAGCAAAGCTATAGCCCTACTTGCTTACCTCGTCATTACAGGCGAAAACCAGAGACGCGACTCACTGGTTACCCTCCTCTGGCCAGATTATGGTCAAAGACGGGGACGGGCCGTTTTGCGTCAGACTCTACATATTCTCAAAAAAGCGTTTCGTGGTAACTGGCTGGAGGCAAGCCGGGATAACATAGGCCTCAGAGCCGACGCCGATATATGGGTAGACGTCAATGAATTTCGAGGGCAGTTGGCGCAATGCCGAACCCACGATCATCGTGAAACTGAGGTTTGCTCAGAATGTCTGATTCCGCTCGCAAGAGCTTCAGAGCTATACCGCGATGATTTCCTCAAGGGCTTTAGTCTTAAAGATAGCATTAACTTTGATGACTGGCAGTTCTCTGAAACGGAAGATCTGCGCTTGGAGCAAGCTTCGGTATTGGAAAGACTCGTAAAATGTTACAGCTCCCAGGGGAATTTCGAAACTGCCATCCGCTTTGCTAAAAGATGCCTTGCCCTCGATCCTCTGCATGAATCAGTTCACCGCTGGCTGATGCAGCTGTATGCCTGGGCTGGACAGCGTTCCGCCGCTCTTCGACAGTACCGTGAGTGTATGCGAATACTCAATCGGGAGGTCGATGCCAGCCCATCGGAGGAAACCACTCAGCTTTTCAAGCTCATCAAAGAAGACTGCACACCACAGCCGCCGTCTTATCCGGATCGGGCGACGAGAAGGGGAAAAGCCCGTCTCGAATCTCGCTCGAAAAGGCAAAGGTCACATCCGTCGTCTGCGCGATACTCCAAAGGCAATCGTGAACGGGAATCGCCAGGGAACGGTGCTTCTGCAGTAAGCGAAAAACAGTGTATCGCTACCGTGCTCTACCTGACTGCGCGAGACCAGCCACAAAATATGGATGAATATGAAGCGGATGAGAACCTATTGGCAATTCGCTTTTTTGATGTGGTGAATAACTCACTTCGGCAATACGGAGGACATATCGATCGTTTTCTTGGAGAAAGTGTATTAGCTAGCTTTGGGAGGGGCCATATTTATGAGAGTGATCCGGAAGTCGCGATACGAGCATCGATCGAAATACTGCGGGAGGCGCAAAAGAAAGGATTGAACGCGAAAGTTGGAATTGACACCGGTATCGTGTATTTCGGAAGAATCGACTCGGATAGAAACCATGAGATAACCGTCAGTGGACAGGTAGTCAATCTGGCGATGCGATTGTGCGGGAAGGCTGATGCAGGGCAGATTCTTGTTGGAGAATCCACGTATCGACTTACACGTGGTGCATTCGCCTTCAGCCCTCTCCGGCTAGAACTTGAGAGGGCTAAAAAATCGGCCACAGCTTATAAGGTGGGCCATCTCTTGTCCCAGCCAAAAAAAAGCCGCGGGATAGAGGGATTTAAAGCAGAGCTCGTTGGGAGGGAAAAGGAACTCTTAAAGCTAGAAGAGGTAGTTGGGCGTGTACTTCAGGGTAGGGGACAGATGATTACGCTTGTGGGTGAAGCGGGTGTGGGAAAATCGCGATTAGTGGCGGAATTGAAAACCAGGATGAATAAGAGACCCAGTGGTAAATTCAAAAATGCGGCAAACATTTACTGGCTCGAAGGTCGCTGTCTAGAGGTGGGATTCTCGGCAAGTTACTGGCCTTTTATCGATATCTTCAGGGAGAATTTCTCCCTCGCAGCAGAAGACGATAGTCGTATGCGTGGGAAGATGATTGCCGACTCTCTTGCGCGATTGATGCAGAGAGGTGATCTTTCTGCAGATAGGGCCAATGAGATCGGAAGCGTTTTAGGCAGAATGCTTTCTGCTCGCTTTGAAGGCCAACGGGATAAAAGCTTAGAAGATTTCGATCCTGAGCAGATCAAGATCCTAACTTTTAATGCTATCCGAGATTACTTTATCGCTCTCGCACAGTCACAGCCTGTTGTTCTCGTGATTGAAGACCTGCACTGGGCAGACAGCATGTCCGTCGAGTTGATTTCGTTGTTGATGGATTGCTTGCCGCAGGTTCCGATTGCTCTGATGTGCGTCTATCGACCCGAGAAGCAACATAAGTGCTGGCATTTGGCAGAGATCGCATCACAAAAATGTAGCGATTGCCACACAAACATCCTTCTCCGTGACCTGAATCATGAGCAGTGCCGGCAAATGGTAGAATCAATGTTGAAAACCCGCGATATTCCTTCTTCCTTTAAGGATCTGATTCTTGAAAAATCTCAAGGGAATCCGTTTTTCGTCGAGGAGGTGATACGATCATTCATAGACTCAGGGTGTCTGTGCCAAGAGGGTGGTGTCTGGCGGCTGCTTGAAGGCGGAGTACCG
>CAZLRN010000458.1:0-3850 GCA_964561715.1 uncultured Spirochaetales bacterium | reverse complement strand
GTCCAAGCTGTTATTTTTCAGAAGACTCTAGAGATGCATGGACTTCTATCCTGTCGCCCTCAGCACACTCGAGCTGATCTGCTGCTGATCCGCAATTAACCGCCACCTCCAGAAATCCGAAGCTTCCCCATAGCGCTACGATCTCTCCCTGAGCGACAGATCCGTAGGTCTTTTCAATATTCGGAATCTCCATACCCCCAAGAACGACACGGGATCTGCCGGTGACAGAAGAACGAGGGATATTTGTTATCAGGTTTCCGAAAACATCGACGTGAATGATGCGGCCTCGGATGACACGACCCTTCCGCTCGATGGGAGGCGTTCTGAGGGTTTGTATCTTCTTCAGGCGGGGGCCGACATTGGCGAAGGGGAATCCGCAGGCCAGGCGAGCGGCCGACGGAGCAAAGAGGTCTCTACCATCGAAGGTAGGGCTTCTCTCGGGCAGCATACAGTCCGGGTGCGATATAATGCGCATCTCGCCTAAACCGTGACGCTGTATAAAGTAGGTGAGAAGTCCATTGTCGGGGCACACAAAAATCTGTCTTGCCGAGGAAACCGCAATCGGTTTTCTTTCGGTGCCGACCCCGGGATCGATAACAACCACGTGAATCGAGCCCGGTGGGAAATAGGGAACACTGGCCAGCAAAAAGAGTGAAGCCTCCTTAATGCTGTGGCGTGTAATGGAGTGGGACAGATCGACGATGCTTGCCTGGGGACAGAGCGACGAGATAACCCCTTTCATGGCGCCAACGTAGGGATCCTTCGTACCAAAATCTGTGGTCAGGGTGATGAGCGGCGGCATCTCTTATTCGCCACGATAAGGGAAATAAACATAATCGCGGAATTCTCCCTGCGGGTTGCCGTCTCCGTAGGGATGCGCCTCATTGGCGTTGGCATGGCAGTCAAAGCAGAGTTCGTAATCGATAATTGTCTCGGTGGCGGATTTCATGTCTTTGACAATCCAGAGCCAGCCCCCGCGGGACTTGGGATAATCGGATGCTTTGATCATCACTGTCTGTCTTATGGGCTTCTCACCAGGCGACGGCGTTAGGGTGCTATAGATATCTTTTATGATGATCGTGCCTTCTGAATAGATGTGGTGTATCCTGCCCTCGCGCTGCTCTTGTTGTACCTCGGTACCTCTGGGATTGATATAAATCCGCCTGTACTGCTCCACATGGCCCGGAATGGGGTAATTCAGCTCCAAATCGGTTGTGCTTTCCCACGCCAGGTATTCGTCGGGAACGAGATGTTTCACCTCCTTTTCGCACGACAACAGCATCGAACAACAGATCAGGAATGCAGCTTGGAGACCGGGAATGATGGGTTTCATGTATTCTCCGTCTCGGGCGAGTCTGAGCTCGAATCCGATGCTGTCGAGCCTACTGCTTCGAGAAAATAGACTGTCTGGTAGCTCTCCTTGCCCTTTACCTTGATTCTATAGGGCTGGCTTACGGACACGGCATCCCTTACCAGCTGATAGGTATTCTGCGAGATGAGGACTGCACCGGGTTTGGCTGCATTGCACAGACGGGAACCAAGGTTGACATGATCTCCAATAACGGTAAAATCGGCGCGTTTTTCGGATCCTATCATACCGAGTATGACTTCGCCCGTGTTGATTCCGATTCCCACCTGCAGCGAGTTGTACTTCCTGTCCTTTCCCACGATCAGCTCATGCTGAATTTCGCTGGCGCTTCTGCACGCATTGGCAGCTTGATCCGCTCCCGTAAACAGAGCAACCACCTCGTCTCCGACATATTTGTCCACATCCCCTCCGTATCGGTGGATGATCTCTGTTTGCACGTTCAGCAAGCGATTCAGGCTGTCCACCACCTCCTCGGGAGAATGCTTTTCCGAAAAGGCCGTGAAGCTCCGTACGTCGCTGAAGAGGACCGTGATACGCTCTTTGGCGCCACGATCGTGGTCTCTCAGTGACTCGAGGGTTGAGGTAGACACGAATTTTGAGAGCTCGAAGCGCTCGTACAATCCTTCCACCATCGTGTTGACGGTCTCTCCCAGCTCCCCGATCTCGTTACGGCTCTTCACCTCGACACGTGGAGAGAAATCCCCCTCGGTGACGAGAGAGCAGACAAAACCTATATGCCTGACAGGATTGATGATGTTGCCATGGATAAAGAAAGTCAAAATGAAAGTGAGAATCAGAACGACACCCACAAAGAGGGAGCTGGAAATGAAGAGATTGTTTCTCTGTTTCATCACCGTTGACGTGATATCGGATCGAATCTTGATGATTCCTCTGACTGTGTGATCGGAACCGTGGCAATGCGTGCACTTGGGGATATTTAGCAACGGGCTGTACATCGAATAAAAAAAGCGCCCGTCGACCGAGCTCTGAAGCTTGACCTTCCGGCCCATCGCAAGAGGACCCTGAAAAAGCTCTCCCTCTGATTCGTTGATACGTGCCATGGACGAAGTATCCCGCGGCTTGAAGGCTTCCATGCCGATCCTCAGATTCACCGATTCAATCGTAGAGCTGTCGGAAAAGGCTTCGTCGCCGTTGGCGCGATAGAGCATGATCTGGTATGCTGGATTGATCTCCTGTATGTCATTCAGGAGAGACACCGCGACCGGCGCCTGCCCCGGCAACATGGCGTTTTTGATCGACTGATAGAGAATTTCCGACTGCCGGGACAGATTGTTATCTGTTGCTGTCAGAAGGGTCAAATTCTGAGTTGCCGCGTAATAGGCTACCGTCGCACCAATGCCTATTGCCAGGCTCACTATGAGGATCACATCGATCTTGCGTGTCAGCGAGCCTTTTTTTTTCATCGCCTCGCGGCCTCTCCAGCACCTTACGTGCACTCATACGAAATGTCAATAATCGGCCTGTTTGTTGCCGCCCCAACCTTCCCGCGCTATAATCTTCACACCGGCATGAAGAAAGACCAGGCCAGCCTGATCCGCTTTTTATCCCTTATCCTGACAACGGTGTCCGTCTTCTGGGGTCTCTACATGTGGCTCGGCGAGAGGCAGGTTGAGCTTGGCGTGATCTTCACGTTCGTGCTGCCTCTGGTCCTGATCGCTGCCATTTTTTATCACAAGAGAAAACACAGGTAGAACCGCAGAAGGGGAAATCCTTTTACGCCGGCGCCGTCTCTATTGCACAGAGAATCCAAAATTTGATAGGTTTCGTTGTATCTTTCCAGGAAGAAATAGATGGCTGATAGCTTTCTCTATCACGGAGACCACCATACCGCCGACCTGATCACAAACCGGTTCCTCATGATGAAGATCAAAGAGGGAAGCCCCTTCCATACCCGCGGCATGTTGCCGGAGTTCGTCCGACGCTTCCAGCAAATCGAGAAGCCCGAGATCGCCGAGCGCATGTTGAAGGGATACGG
Organism: uncultured Spirochaetales bacterium; assembly: GCA_964561715.1. Lineage (GTDB taxonomy): Bacteria > Spirochaetota > Spirochaetia > SZUA-6 > CAZLRN01 > CAZLRN01. The sequence continues at coordinate 485 of CAZLRN010000458.1, read as the reverse complement.
CAAAAATACGGCTTACAACCTCTGAAAGGAGATTAGAAACATGATAGAGGCAATTCAAAGCGATAAGAGCGCCGCACCCATTGGACCCTATTCCCAGGCCATCAAAGCCAACGGCTTTATTTTTGTGGCCGGAGAGAAGGGTCTGGATGTAAAGACAGGCAAAATCGTCCCCGGAGGAATCGCTGCGGAGACACGGCAAACCCTCGAAAACATCAAGGGAATTCTGGAAGTGGGAGGCTCATCGATGGCGAAGGTTGTTCAGAGCTTCGTCTTCATGACAGACCTCTCTAAGTTCGAGGAGATGAATCGCGTCTACGCCGAATACTTCACAGCTACCCCGCCCGGGCGGACAACCGTAGAGGTCAAATCCCTACCGGCCGGAGCCCACATCGAGATCACGATGACAGCTCTTGAATAGCTACGCTATTCAAGTTCGGGTAGCTACGCGGTTCGAGTTTGAATAGCTGTGCTATGCAAGTTTAGGT
>CAZLRN010000457.1:0-3852 GCA_964561715.1 uncultured Spirochaetales bacterium | reverse complement strand
GCCTACGACGCCGCAAAATCAAGCTCCTCCGCACCCGTGGTCTACAACGCGGCGAACGAGCGCGCAGTCGAAGCATTTATGCAAAAACGCATCCCCTATCTTTCGATCTACCGCGTGGTCCGAGATGTCATGGAAGAACAGTACCCCGATGAACCCCATACGATCGATGAAGTACTAGAAATCGACAGAGACGCCAGGGCCAGGGCGGATAAAACGATTGGAAATTACGCCACATGATTATCGTCACAATCCTCTTTGGCGTAATGGGTCTGGGGATTATCATATTCATCCATGAGCTGGGCCACTTTATCGCTGCAAAGGCTTGTGGCATCGAGGTAGAGACCTTTTCGCTGGGATGGGGAAAAAAGATAGTTGGATTCACCCACGGGGGCACCTCATATCAAGTCTCCTGGTTTCCTTTCGGTGGATACTGCAAGATGAAAGGCGAGATGATGAAAGGGGATCTCAACGAAGAGGAGATGGAGAGAATGCGGAACGAGAAAGGATCCTTTCTCGCTGCTCCTCCTTGGCAGAGATCTGTCGTGGGTGCATCTGGCCCTCTGGCCAATATGATTTTTGCCGTGATCGTGCTCACCCTCATCTGGTGGATTGGATTCAATGTGCATTCCGCCGGCAACAGGATTATACTAGCCACAGACTACAGCCTCGATCCGCTCGACGATCAGCTGCCCGCTGCACAGGCGGGTCTCAAGACCGGCGACAGAATTACCGCGATCAACGACCACGAAGTCAACAATTTCTGGGAGATTTCCGAAATAGTCCGGAGAAATCCGGATAAGCCGCTCCTACTCAATGTCGAGCGTGTCTCGGGTGAGTTTAAGCAGAGACGCGAGCTCAAACTGAATGTCACCCCGATGGCGGATCCGGACACCGGACAGGGACGGATTGGAGTCTACGCATGGGTCGAAACCGTCATTGATCGCGTAGATCAGGGCAAGCCCGGCGATCTGGCTGGATTGAGGCCGGGGGATCATCTGCTCGCCGTCAACGGAAGAGAGATTAAACATGACATCGATTTTTACCAGATCCTGACGGACAGCTCAGATAGCGTATCAATCAACTACCAAAGAGGCAAAATCCCCCTCGAGGGGACACTGCAGCTCGAATACGATAAAAAGGGCAATCTCGATCTAGGGATCACCTTCAGGCATGACGTTTTCAGATCTCCCAAACTAGGCATCCTCCAATCATCGGCAGAGGGATTCCACACAACCTTTTGGACCCTTGGGCTGGCGGCTCGAGGTCTCTGGCAGCTCGTCCGCCTCAAAGTCAAAAACTTGAACCAGGTTGTCGCCGGCCCTATACGGATCACCAAGATGGTTGGCGAAGAAGCCGTTCTAGGCTTCAGTTTAGGGCTCGGAGAAGGATTTGTTTCTTTTTTTAAGTTCCTCTGCCTTTTAAGTGTTGTCATTGCAATGATGAATCTGCTTCCCATCCCTGCTCTCGACGGCGGACTGATCATGCTAAGCGCCTTCGAATGGATTCGGAAAAAGCCCCTAAAACTGCGCTTCATCTGGCGCTTCCAGGTTTTTGGATTTCTCATCATCATGATGATCATCGTAGTGGCCATGCTCAGCGATATTCTTTTTTTGGTCAATGGTTAAGGGGATTAGATGCGAAAGGTTTCGTGCAACTGTGGAGAAAATTTCGACGCAGATTTGCCGGAAGAGATAGACAGCGAACTCGAACCTGAAAAGTGGCAAGAGATCCTCTCAGGGGAGTTTATGACTGTTGAGTGCCCCAACTGCGGCCATGTTTTGAAGCCGGACCTTCCTTTTCATCTCAAGCATTCTAAGCTTGGAATCGATCTCTACTATGTACCGGAGCTCGATAGAGGCAAGGCGATGACTGGAAAACTTCCCTACTCCACAGCGGATGCCAAAGAGCTGGTTGTAGGCTATCCAGAGCTCGTAGAGAGATTGACGTTAGTAGACCAAGGTTTCGATCCACAAGCTATCGAGGTTCTCAAGTACTCACTTCTCTCCTCAGCCTTAGATACGACAGAGGAAGAACAAGGAGAAGTCCGAATTCGTTTCCACAACCTCGAGAACGACAAGCTGATATTCTACATAGAAGGTCTCAAAGAAAAAGAAATCGGAGTCTCCAGCATTCCACTAGACACGTACAAAAAGATAACTGAGAACCTCAATGAAATTCTGAAGAAGGAGCCCTTTGTATCGCTTCTCTCGCCCCCCTATGTATCAGTAAACAAGATTTACTCGGAGGACCAGTTTTGACGCGCCGAATCTTGCTTTTCCTGACATTGCTGTTCATCAGCCTCAGCGCAGGCGCTGAGGAATGGCCCACGCGCCTGAACTACCCTAATATCGAGATCGACACAGGGCATCAGGGATCCGTACTCGCCATTCACTATGATAGCGAGCGAGACTTCCTCTTTTCCGCAGGAACAGACGGAACCATAAAGGTATGGGAACCCGAAAGCGGTACGTTGCTCTATTCCCTGCTCGTGTCCCATCTGGCCGTCCGCCGATTCAGCGTTCATCCAACTAAGCCTCTCATAGCTGTCCTCGAAGCCGCTGGACCCGGCAGCGCCACAATCAAGGTCTGGAACTGGGAAAGCAAAGTCCGGCTCTATTCTATCGACCTTAACGATGTCCCGCTGTTCTTCGATTTTTCGCCAAGGGGCACGTATCTTTTTAGCTGTCAAGCAGACTGGAAGAGTGTCAGCATATACAACGCCGCAACAGGAAGGACACTGCCACTACTGGATCATGGATTTGGCATCGTTTCTTTCGCAACGATCTCACTGAGCGAAAAAAACATAATGACCTACCAAACTTCCGGCAGAATAACCTATTGGGAGATACAAACGGGAAGAGAAATCAAGGCTGTTGAAACGCTTCCGAATCTATCGCTCGCTGTAATCTCTCACAACAAACGCTACCTGATAGCTCAAGCGGATAATGGGCTAGCTGTCGTGGATCTGCTTTCAGGACGCTTGATATCTCGTGTCAATCAATCCAACATAAAAGCATTGGTTCTGTCGAAGGATGACAGAATCATACAGGGCCTTACAGATGATGGTGAAAACTCAACGGTATCACAGTGGTTGCTGACAGGCGATCAGCTGTATAGGCTTGATCAACCAAGCGTCGGATTTGTTTCTGCAAACATCACCGCAATCACGATGAGAAACGAAGACCTGGTCTTGGGAGACGGCGAAGGCATTCTATGGATTAGAGATGCCTTTGGAAATGTGAGGAAGCTGGCTCAGAACAATCTTTTAGAGATTTCGGATATCGCGGTAAGAGATTCAACGGTAGCGCTGGCCACTCCGGAGAGTATTATTTCCTTTCGCCTCGATGTGAGCAATTACAGCAGGCAGCCCGATGACATCATCACCTCGTACTCGTACAAGCGGCACCCCAATCCTTACGAGGCGCCCGTGGGCTTGAAATTTCAAGACGCGGATAGCCTCTTGATATGGGATAAATCCGAAGAGCATCGGGGTATGGCCACAATCCGGCTCTCTTCAGGATACCTTTACCATGAGTACAGGAACTTCTCTTCCCCTCAATTGCACATTGAATTATCGGAGCAAAGGATTCTAAGCCTGGAACGCAACGGCCTCTTTCGGGTGCTCGAGCGGGGATCATATAATCCTCTTTTCGAGTATCATGCACCAGGAATGCAGAAGATCATATCGGCAGGAGAATTTGATCTAATCGGAGCTGGAAGCCAGATGGGCGGCTTTTCAGGATCTCTTATTCGAATCGACTCGCTCACAGGCGAAACCGTGCCCCTGTCCGATTCGAGCGTGCTAACATATGATCTTGTGTATGATGAGGATGATCGCATTCTGTATACGCT
>CAZLRN010000456.1:0-3883 GCA_964561715.1 uncultured Spirochaetales bacterium | reverse complement strand
AGCGGAGATAGAGCAACACTTGGCGGCTCTCGAGCAGTCGAGCGACCCAGAAGCGGCAGGCAAGCAGGAGCAGCTTCGGGCTATGAGCATTACCTGCGACGCCGCGATACGCTTTGCCGAGCGGCATGCCGAGCTTGCCGTAGAAAGAGCCCTGCATGAGAAGGATCCTATACGCCAAAGGGAGCTCGAGCGGATCGCCGAGGTATGCCGATGGGTCCCGGCCCATGCTCCCAGCAACCTGCACGAGGCGCTTCAGATGTACTGGTTCGTGCATCTTGGCACCATCACGGAGCTCAACGGCTGGGATGCCATGAATCCCGGGCATCTCGATCGCCATCTCTATCCCTTCTACGCAGCGGATCTCGAAGATGGAAGGCTTACCAGGGAGCAGGCCAAGGAACTCCTAGAGTGCTTCTGGATCAAGTTCAACAATCACCCGGCGCCTCCAAAGGTAGGGGTCACGGCCGAAGAGAGCGGCACCTACAACGATTTTACGAACATCAACATAGGCGGGATCAATCAGAATGGTGATGATTCGGTCAACGATCTCTCCTACCTTCTTCTCGAAATCATCGACGAGATCCATCTCCTGCAGCCCGGAACCAATGTTCAAATCAGCCGCAAGAACCCCGATGAGTTCCTCAAAGCCGCCGGCAGGGTGATTCGCAAGGGGTACGGCTACCCTTCGGTTTTCAACGCCGATCTGGTTGTAGAGGAGCTCATGCGCACGGGCAAGACGCTCGAAGATGCCCGGGAGGGGGGAACCAGCGGCTGCGTCGAAACAGGCAGTTTTGGCCGGGAGGCTTACATCCTGACGGGGTATTTCAATATACCCAAGGTTCTGGAGATCACCCTCAATAACGGAACCGATCCGGTAAGCGGCAGGGACATCGGCTTAAAGACCGGGAGGGCAGAGGATTTCGAAAGCTTCGATGCGCTCTTTGATGCCTTTCGCAGGCAGATGCGCCACTTCATAGACATCAAGATGAGGGGGAATCAGCTCATCGAGCGCCTTTACGCAGAACAGGCTCCAGCTCCGTTTCTCTCCGTATTCATCGATGACTGCATCGCAAAGGGCAAAGACTACAACGACGGTGGTCCCCGGTACAACACGTGCTTCTTTCAGGGAGTAGGCATCGGCACCATCACGGACAGTCTTTCCGCACTCAAAACCCATATCTATGATAGGAAAGACGTTACCATCAGCGAAGTGCTTCGAGCACTGTCAGACAACTTCGATGGAAGAGAAGCCCTGAGACTGAATCTGGCCAATAACACTCCGCGATACGGAAACGATGATGACGAAGCCGACTTTCTCATGCAGCGTGTCTTCGACGCCTTTTTCGAAGAGATCGATGGCCGGCCGAATACCAAGGGCGGAACCTATCACATCGATATGCTGCCCACTACGTGTCACATCTACTTCGGGGCCGTGATGGGAGCTTCGCCGGACGGGAGAAAGGCGGGGCAGCCCGTTTCCGAGGGCATCTCCCCGGTTCAGGGAGCGGACAGGAAGGGCCCCACTGCTGTGCTGAAATCCGCCTCGAAGATGGATCACTCGAGAACCTGCGGCACCCTGCTCAACCAGAAGTTCCTTCCAAAGGTGCTCGAGGGAGAAACGGGAAGCGAGAAACTCGCCGGCCTGATTCGAGCCTACTTCAATCTCAACGCCCATCACATACAGTTCAATGTAATCGACTCGGAAACCCTGCGTCGGGCACAGAGGCAGCCCGATGAATACCGCAATCTCTTGGTTCGGGTCGCCGGCTACAGCGACTATTTCTGCGATGTAGGAGAGCAGCTCCAGGAAGAGATCATCTCCCGCACCGAACAAGAGTTTGCCTGACATCCTGAAGATGCCCCTTCACAAATATTCAAGAGATTTTATTGCCCGTTGTTTGCAGCGGCTGGATGCTCACAAAACCCTCCGCTACCTTTGCGAAGAGATCGGTCCTCGCCTCTGCCAACTGTGAGGTGTCTTTGATGAAGATCACAAACGTATCGACTACAGCTCTTTCGCTTCCCAAGCCCCAGCGATACTCCTCTGAGGGGGCGGGTACGAAGAGGGAGTGGGGAAGGTTGGGGAGGATCACGTCCCGTCGGCCGAAATTGGTGCTCGAGTATGTCATCGTAAAGATCGAGACCGACGAGGGAGTAGTCGGCGTAGGAGAGGCGGCGACGGACATCGCATTCTTCGGGGAACCCCTAGAAGAAGTTAAAAACGCCATTGACGAACATCTGGGGCCGAGGATCATCGGCCTTGATCCCTTTGACCGTGAGAGACTGCTTCGTGCGCTCGACTTCAGGGGAAACTCATGCGCTCGATCCGGCATCGATCTGGCGATTCACGACCTGATGGGAAAAGCTCTTGGAGTGCCCGTCAGCGTGCTGATCGGAGGGCGCCAGAGAGAGAGCATTCCGGTTTCGGTGGAGATTGCCGGTGGTTCGCCGGAGGACATGGCCCAGCTCTGCGCCGAATGTATGGAGCAGGGGATCAAAGCCTTCAAACCCAAAATCGGCGGCTATCCCGAGCAGGATGTCGAACGGTTGCGGGCCATTCGAGAGGCTGTCGGACCTGATGCCTCCATTAGAGCCGACGCCAATCAGGGGTACTCGCCCAAGGAGGCGATCAGGCTCTGCCGGCTTGCGGAAAAGTACGATGTGGGTCTGGAGTTGCTGGAGCAGCCTGTTCCGGCGTGGAACCTCGATGGCATGGCCGAGGTGAAGTGCGCGGTGGATACTCTGATCGAGGCGGATGAAAGCGCCTTTACGATCCATGATGTCATGAACGTCATCAAGAGGGGCGCTGCCGATGTAATCAATATCAAGGTGGCCAAAGCCGGCGGGCTCTACAATGCAAAAAAGATTGCCGCAATGGCCGAAGCCGCGGGGCTGCAGTGCGTGCTGGGCACGGCCTATGGTCTGGGAATCAAGATCGCTGCCAAGCTTCACCTGGCCGCTTCGACTCTTGGCATACTGGATGCCGTTGAGTTCACCGAAGTCATCCTGCACGACTCCCTCGCAGCGTCCCCCTACGACGCTCTCATGGCTCCCCCATATGAGGACGGCTGCATGAAGGTTCCGGAGGGGCCAGGCTTTGGCATTGACCTGGACGAGGCCAGGATGAAGGAGTATCTCATCAGCTGACAATTTGTCATCAGCTGACAATTTGTCAGCAGCGGACGATTCCGCAGCGTGATTTTTTGCAGTTCCGCGCTACTCGAAGTAGCGCTTGGATCTGATCTCGTTGCTCCCGCTGAATCTAACCCACACCACGATGGCTCGACCATTGGCATCGGTGGCCACATATGGCTTTTCCTGCCAGCCGGAGTCATCTATGATCGCTGTATCATTGTCAGACATAGCCCAGGTCGCCCAATCGGTCCCGCTCGGATACCTTCTGGCATAGACGCGCTGACCTGCCCATACGAAGAAGACGTTGCCTCCTGGGTCGGCCCCTATCTCGGGATCGTACCAACCGTCACCCACGGGAGTGGGGCTTATTGTAAAAGGTCCTTGCCATCCTTCTTGCCAACTGGCGCCGGCGGGATATCGAGCCGCCAAAATGTTTGAGTCTACGCGCCAGACGGCGAAGACGTCGCCGTTGGGCGTGAAGGTGAGGTGGGCGCTGTAGTTCGATGTTCCTGTGGAAATCTCCGACTGAGAGGACCAGCTTCCGTTGAAAAGAGAGGCGTATATTCGACCGGTTGTCGCCCTCCAGACAGCTACAAACTTTCCATTCGGGCCGACTGCGAGGTCGGCATCGATTTTTTCTCCGCTTATATTATACACATCGCTCGACGAGATGGTGTATTCGCTGCCCCGCCACGAGCCCCCCGAGTAGTAGTCTGTCTCGTATTCACATCTCCGAGCCCACGAGACG
>CAZLRN010000455.1:0-3885 GCA_964561715.1 uncultured Spirochaetales bacterium | reverse complement strand
CCTATCACGGGCCGTTCCTGTGCGTGCAAGCGCATAAAGAGTCTCTCAGCCCAGCGAGCAGCCTGTTTCTTTTTTTGACAAGAAGGGATGAGAGCGACAGCGTAGCTTTCAATCTCGACATGTGGGAGGGTTCCGCCTCCGCACCTGCCGATTGTCTCTCGAACCTCGCAGGCGACACCTGCTTCGACGAGCTTGCCACGCAGCCTGATCGCTAGATCCTCGCGTTCACTCTTCGATCTTTCGAGAAACCGAAATACGGGCACGGATCGCGGGAGCTCGCCCTCATTCAGATATGCCCTGCAGGCTGCAGCGAGAATTGAGAGGGTCACCTTTCCTACCCTCAGCGCTCTCATCAGAGGCGCTCGCGATAGCGGTTCGACCAACGATCTCTTCCCGATGATGATGCCTGCCTGGGGTCCCCCCAGGAGCTTGTCTCCGCTAAAAGTGACGAGGTGGGCCCCCTCTTCGACAGCGCCTCTCGCATCGGGCTCATGTTCGAAGATGGCTAGCTCCGGCTTCCGCAGAAGCCCTGAGCCCAGATCAAAAACTACGGGCAGGCTATGTTGTCTTCCCAGCTCCGCAAGCTGGCTGATGCTGCATTCCTCCGTGAACCCGCTCATCGTAAAATTAGATTTGTGAGCCTTGAAGAGAAGAGCCGTGTTCGGCCCGATAGCGGCTTTGTAATCCTGAATGCGAGTCCTGTTGGTTGTCCCCACCTCGACCATCTTGGCGCCCGACGCGGCCATTATATCCGGTAATCGAAAAGCTCCTCCTATCTCGATCAGCTCGCCGCGGGATACGATGACCTCCCTTCCTCCGGCCAGCGTATTGAGCGTGAGGTAGACGGCTGCCGCGTTGTTGTTCACTACGAGGCAGTCCTCCGAAGCTGTGAGAAAGCAAATCAGGGCTTTCAGGTGGTCTTCCCGCTTTCCCCGCGAAGCGGTAGAGAGATCGTATTCGAGGTTCGAATAGCTGGATAGAATAGTCTTGGATTCTTGTATCGTCTTCTCACCCAGCGGGGCTCGGCCCAGATTAGTGTGAAGGATGATTCCGGTCGCATTGACGAGAGGACGAAAGGAATGGCCGCTCAAGGCTTTTACATACTCAGAAATCCCGGCAACCAGAGGCCCCATCTCGATCTCTTCCGAGCCGTTCTCGCTTTCCAATAGCTTTTGCCTCAGGCTCTCAAGGATCCTTCGAATCGCATACACAACAGCCTCCCGGCCGTAGATGCTGATTAGAGGTGTGATCTGTCGCTCTTCGAGCAGTTTCTCCACCGAGGGCAGTTGTCGTAATTGCGTATGGGGAGGGAAGTCTTTCCGCACTTGTAAATCCTGTCAGAGAGAGCAGGAATCGAACCTGCCACGGATGGTTTTATCCATCCGCTACTGGTTTTGAAGACCAGCTGAACCACCAGATTCATTCTCTCTCAGCGGAAACATAATTGCATATTTCGAGGAGTTCGTTCAAGGCACTTCGTGAAACTCGCTTTCAGAAGCCCTCCCAAAAGGCTGCGCCCCAGTCGCCCCACTCCTTCCATCTGATGAGCTCACCCCGCAGCTCGCTGAGCTTCTTCGAATAATCAGGTGATCCCGGTGCAGATCGAAGAGCTGGGTCGTACGCTTGCCCTGGACTTTGTACTCGGATGGCTTTCCGTTTTGCTCATGCTAAGCCGCTTATTTCGATATGATCAGTGAAAGGATCATTTGAGACTCATCACAGCCCAATAGGCCTCACTCGTTGCTTCGAGAATGCTCCGCGCCTCCTTGGCATCGCCGGCAATGGCCAACCTCAAATCGGGAAGCTTTTCGGAAAGCCGGTCGGCCCGCTCGTGTGCAGAACGTGCGCCAATGGCCCATAGGACGCGGTCCGCATCGACACTCTGTTTTTTTCCTTCCCGTTCGATCACGACCGAACCTTCCTTGATTTCGATCACCTCGCTACTGGTCAAAAGAGTGACATTTTCATCCTCTTGAAGCTTTGAATTCACCTCGCCTCGGTATATGGGTTCCGCATCCGAGGCCATTTCTTCGAGCATTTCAATAACCGTAATTTTGTTGGCCTTGGATCTCAGGTAGTCGGCGGTTTCCAAGCCTACCTGCCCTCCGTCGGCAATGACAATGCGCTCACCTTCGATGGGCTGCCCGTTACCATAGACAGGTCGAGCCGTGGCCGCATCTGGGGCATTCGCTCCGGCAATATTGGGAATAATCGGTTCCGAACCCGTAGCCACGACAACGGCATCGGGATCGGTTTTTTTGATCAATTCCAGGGTCGCCTTGGTGTTCAGATGGACTTCGGCCTTTGCAGCCCTAAGCTTCTCGAGCAGGTAATCCAGGAACCATCCAAGCATCCGTTTTTCTTCTGGCCTCGAACAGGTTCTCAGCTGACCGCCAAGCTCACCCTGACTTTCGTATAGCGTAACCCGGTGACCTCTCGAAGCTGCGGCGATCGCCGCCTGCATTCCGGCAGGCCCGCCACCCGCGATCACAACATTGAGTTTCCTCTGAATTGGCCTGACTTCTCTCAGCTCGGCTTCGTGACCCGCTTCTGGGTTGATGGTGCATCGAATAGGGACATCATTCACGCTTCGGGAGCGCGTACAGAAATTGCAGGAGATGCATCGGTTGATCTCGGTCGTTCGACCCGCCTTCGCCTTGTTGCCCCATTCCGGCTCCGCGATCAGCCCCCGTCCCAGTGCGACAAAGTCGAATCCGCAGGTTTTAGCCCGTGCTGCAGCATCGCCGAACTCTTCGACGATCACAGCAATCTCCTCGATGCCAAGCTCCCTGGGCATCGCCATGCCCTCGTTAAAGGGAAGCGCTGACGGTTCTACCGGTTGCACACCACCATTCTTGAGCGGCGAGGTCAGGCTGCCGGCGTGATTGAGCTGGATGCCCAATACGAGATCTCCTCCGCTTCCGTTCTTCAGATACTCGACGAGCCGGTTCATCTTCGGCGTGAACTCCACGGAATCCAACCGCAGCTGCGTGGCTCCGCTCTTTCCGGCCGGAAAATCCACGTTGGTATTCTCTAGCAGAATACCCCCCACTCCCCCTTTTGCTCCGGCCAGATAGAATTCCATCATTTGTTCACTCACTGCTCCATTCTCATCTGGAAAGTTGGAGCTGATGGGGGCTATGATAAATCGGTTCTTGAACTTGAGACTTTTAATCATGCCGGGCTTAAAAACATTGCTGAAATGCGACATGTCTCGCTCCTCTTGAAGATTCTCGATTTTCAGACTTCGTGGTCCAGCTGGACCGGATGCCCTCCCCAGGACGATCCCACTGCCGCAACGGCTACGATCCCGTCATTATCTACGATTTATTGGCGGCTATCAGGAAAATGGCTGATGGCGATAAATGTGACGTTGATTCGCGCTCTATCGGGCCTTATGTGCTACCGAGCGATAGCTGCCCGAACCGGGCATCAGGTCCCCAGAATCACCCGAGCGCGAAAGTTGCCGCGGCAAGCTCCTTGGAGATACCCTGGTCTATAAGCGGGAGCGGCCTGCTTTCGAAGTCGGCATCAGATAACACCCTCACAGGCCTATGAGCGCAGCCCAATATCACAGCTACGAGAAGCGATATGCGAAGCTTTGTTGGCACTTTCTGCCTCCAGTAGTAGTGATTATGAATATAACAGAAATGATAAAGTATTGCACCCTTTCCCAGGTTTAGCTACCGGAGATCTGGTCAGGATCTGTGGACGCCCTCAAAGACTCTGGATCAGGCGTGGCAATATTATTACTTTAATGCTTGATGGATAGTAACACGGTTTCCGATGTAATCGAACAGGCCTCAAAGAAGATATCCCTCTTTGAGCACGAGTCCGATCTGGATCGTTTTCAGCATTTTCCCCTTCAGTGCGCCCGTGCTGACG
>CAZLRN010000454.1:0-3888 GCA_964561715.1 uncultured Spirochaetales bacterium | reverse complement strand
ATTCTAGCAAGATTTTCCGAAACCGATCTGAGACGGAATTGCTACAAGCTTGCTCCGCAAGCAGCTTGCTCTGCAAGCAGCTTGCTCTGCAAGCAGTTGGCATGCATGTAAAAATGGGTCAAATTGTCTGGGTTGTGGGAGCAGCCAACGATGTGTATCCCTTAGTATAGGGACTTTCTCTATCGAAACAAACGCTTAATCTTTAAGGAGCCTAAACACGTGGGAAACGAACGCTTCATCGAAAAAAAAAACGCATTCCTGTCCGACAGGAGTGCAATGTGCTGGTCGTGGGCGGTGGCACAGCTACTTCAACTTCTGGAAGGCCTTCCCGGGGGTGGAGAAGAAACAGGTCGTACGCGGAATTCCTCAGGAGATCGTGGACAGGATGGTGGAGACTGATGGAAGCCTGGGACACGTAGAAATGGACATGGGATACGCCTAGGGCTCAGTGGCTACCATAGTGGACCGGGAGGTCTTTATGGCGGTTGCCTTCGAAATGATCAAGGAGGCCGGCGTCAAGCTGCTTCTCCATACTCTGGTAACGGATGTCGTCATGGGCGTTGGTTCGGTAGAGGGTGTCATAGTGGAGAGCGTGTCAGGACGTGAGGCCATCCTGGCAAAAGCGATCGTCGACGCCTCGGGAAACGCGGTGGTCGCCTACAAGGCAGGGGTTCATTGCACCATCATGAGCGATGACGGCAGCGTAGGATTGCCCTTCGGAATGACCAACGTCGATCTGAAAAAAGCTGTGGCTTTCCTCAAAGAGAGGGACATGATCACCCAGCTAGGCTATGCAGATAAGGGCAGTTATCGGGACGACATCGTTCGAATCGGTTTCAGTCTCAAAATGCACGAGGCTTTTTGGGAGTTTATGGAGAAAACCACAATGTGGGGACCCCTTACAGTCTCGAGACACGAGGACGACCTGAGCTTCCTCAACACGGCTTCGGTAAAGCCTATCAATGCCGTGGACATCGACGCCGTGACGGAAGCCGAGGTGGAGCTGAGACGCCAGGTCATGGGAATGGCGGAGCTCCTGAAAAAACACATTCCGGGATTCGAGAAGGCCTACGTGAGCTGGAGCTGCAGGCAGCTTGGGGTGAGAAGGACGCGGATCGTGGACTGTGAACACATCCTTTCACTCGAGGAGATAGTGGAGGGTAAGCGCTTCGCGGATGATATTGCCCTTTACGGATTTCACGACTCAGCCCCCCGCATCATGATCAAGGATGGCGGGCCCTACGGCATACCCTACAGAGCCCTCTTACCGAAAGGGGTCGAAAACCTGCTTGTCGCCGGTCGCATGATTACCACCGATTTCGATGCTCATATGTCCACCCGGAACACCGTTTCGTGCATGGCCCAGGGGCAGGCTGCCGGAACCGCAGCAGCGCTCTGCGCCAAGTCGGGTGTCGTTCCACGGAAACTGGATGTGAAGAAACTGCAGGATGCGCTGGTGAGGGACGGCGTCTACCTGGAGCGGTAGAAACAGGGGGCCGGACCGTTGTCGCCGGGCGGCAAATCGCTGGGACTCGGCCGTCCACGCGGCGTTCCGCTGGGCGGCGCCCCGCTACGAGATGTTTACCGGAGTTGCGACATTCCGGCTATCGGAAGCTTCGGTATGACTTAGTTGGCTCGGGGCGGTGGTTGTTGAGGATGATGGCTCTCAGCTGCCTATTGAGTTGGTCGTGGTTGATTCTCTTGTTGATATAATCCTCTATTACCAAGCTGACTGCCTTTCGGTCAATAAAAAACTTCTCTTCCAGAGCTTTGGCAATATCGTCGTTTGTCATACGCCTGGACCTCCTTAATGTCCGGGTAGATCGACGAGTGGGCGTAGCTCACGCATCTGGTCTCACACGACTAGTATCGACGGCTTTTGAGGGTGCTATAACGACTAATGAGGAAAAGCGGGCCGGCGATTCAACGCACCGGCGATTCAACGCACCAGCGATTCAGCGCGCTGTCCGGCAGGTCCAGAGCAGGCTCCGGGCTTGGTCGAAGAGGGGTTCTCCGTCGAAGTCCTTCGGGAACACGCGCCAGTTGTAGGAGAACGAGGACGAGGCGTTGGATGGCAGCTTCGTTTCGGATGTCGGCACGATGAGGGGCAATCGTCCCTCCTCACCGGGCTTGAGCCCTGTCTCTGCAAGAATGACCGGGAGGTCCCGGCGCGATTCTGTCTCAGTCAAGGGGTGTCCGGCGTAGAAGGAGCCGAAGTCGATCACCTCGATCCCCGGATAGCAGACGAGCCAATCGAGCCACTGATTGATCCGGTCCTTGAGCCTTTGGACCTCGTTCTCTGAGCGAAGGGGAGGAGGGGAGATGCCGTTACGCTGCGGGGCAGCTCCGCCTGAGAAAGGCATGTCCCACCACTTTTTCGCGATTAGGGCGTGGGGATGTGACATGATGACGACGGTTCCCGCATCTCCAGCCTCTTGGAGGAGTTTTTCTACATCCCCTCTGAAACGTTCATCCTCTTTGCGCTCGTCTTCGCCGTAGTATCGCTCAACGGCGAGGTCGTATCTCTGTGTAAGAAGCCCGCAGTACCAGCAGTTAGGGGAGAAGGCGGGGCTCCCGGTCCAGACCCTGACGCCTAGTGACGCGAAAGCCAGGAGGGAGGCCGGGGTCTAGGAGCCTCCAGGCGAGCAGTAGGTAACCGGCACCCGTGCAAAGGTCTTTACGACCTCGGCAAATCCCGCCGCTTCGTGGGCGAGCACCCAGGCGATTCCCTGCTCGATGCTCATATCCCGGACTGCGACGGGGTGAATCGGCGGCACCGAGTGAGATTCGGTGTGGTATCCGATTTCGTGCTTTCCGATCGCCTCGATCACGTCTTCCCGCCCTCTTCGCTTGTGCGCCCGAAGGAGCTCGGCAACGCACTGGAACGATCCGGGCAGGTTTCTCTCTGTGAGGGTTTGGGCCCACCACTTTTCGGCATCCGCCGCCTCTGGTGTGATGTAGTCCTCCGTGTCGAAGGATAGTATGAGGTTCATCGTCGTGCCTCCAGTACGGCGACTGCGAAGGGGGCAAGCGCCAGCTGCCCGTCGATCGGTTTCTTTCCGAGCACGTGTTTCCAGTGAGTAGGAATTTCTAGCTCGTTAGATTGTGCTGAGTGATTCAAGATGAAGAGAAAGTCGGATTTTGTCGTCCTTCTCCGGACAACTTCGACATCGGCAGAATCACCTATCGGTGGTTCTGCAGAGTTCCGTGGTAGTTGCTCTGCAGATGTCCCGAGTAGGGACTCTATCCCGGTGTGCTCGATCAGGTATCGGGCGAGTTGCTGTATGAGATCGCTATCCGGTTCCGTGCCGACGTAGTAGGCAGTGCCGCTTCCGTATCTGTTGCGTGTGATCGCAGCGGTTCCTTCGTAGTAATCCGAGGCGTAGGTTGCTAGAGCCTCAGCACCCTCGAGTGTGATGATGTCGCACCACTTCAAAGCCTCAAAAAGCCTATCCGTCGCTATCCAACGCACCTTCTGTTTGCCCGTTCTCAGGCAATCGTAGTCGTCTATGGCAAGGCCTAAAAACTCGGTTAGCTCTCCCGGCAGTGTCTCGGGCACGACCCGGTTGTTCCAATCCTTTACGGCGGTCCGCATCGTCAACACAAGAGCGCCGCCCTTTCTGACATAACTGTTGAGTTTTTCCGTAAGCTCGTGGTTGATGAGGAAGAGCAGTGGAGCGATCACTAGCCTGTAGGAAGAGAGATCGGAGCTATCGGAAACGAAGTCCACAGGCACTTTGGCTTTGCAGAAGGCGCGGTGGTACGCCCGCAGCTGTCCGGCATAATCCAGCTCGGGGTGGTGGGGTTGGATCTGCAGCGCCCACCTCTGATCGTAGGAGTAGAGAAGCGCCACCTCCGCTCCCGTAAGACTGCCCTCCCACTTCGACA
>CAZLRN010000453.1:0-3895 GCA_964561715.1 uncultured Spirochaetales bacterium | reverse complement strand
GATGACGTCTCCTCTCTTCGATACCTCGACCGTATCGCCGAGGGCGAGCTCGAGCATATCTATATACTCCTGGTTGTGGAGTGTTACGTTAGAGATTGTTGAGCCGGATATTCGAACAGGAGCCACCCGGGCCACAGGGGTGACCCTTCCCGTGCGACCGACTTGGACCTCGATATCTTTCACCTCTGTCCGGCCAACGGGAGATTCAAACTTGAAAGCCATCGCCCAACGCGGATGGTGACCTGTGTAACCGAGCTCTTCTCTTATAGCGAGCTCGTTAATCTTTAGAACAAGACCGTCGATTTCGTACGAAAGCGTATCTCGTTTTTCTCGTGCATCCTTTATGAAGCCTGCCATATCCCCTAAGCGCCCTATACGCCAGGACGGGTGATCTCTCCGTAGTGAGTCGAGTTGATGGGAGTCGGAAAAAAAGCCCACATTCGGATTCATCTTGAATCCCAGCTCCTCGAGCTCGCCCAAAATTTCGAAATGAGTCGCGTGTTCGCCTTCGAGGAGTCCTTCATAGACGAAGATATCCAGCGGCACTTTTGCCACCTCGGAGCTTTTAATTCGCCGTAGAGTGCCGGCCGCAAGGTTTCTGGGATTTGCGTAAGGGATCTCCATGGAGGCGCTTATCTCGGCAAAGAGAGACTTGGGCAAAAAAATCTCTCCTCGGGCTGCCACATCAACGGAACGTGTCAGTTTCAGCGGTACTCCCGGAATCGTTCGCACATTCCCCGTGATATCATTTCCGATAGTGCCGTTTCCTCTGGTCACAGCCCGCACGAGAATCCCGCTTTCGTAGTAGAGGACGATTCCCGCCCCATCGATTTTTTCTTCCAGTATGAAGGAAAGGGCTCTGTCAGATCCATCCTGGATCTTCGTAATCCATTTTATGAGCTCTTCAGCTGTGTAAGATTTATCCAGGCTCAAAACGGGGAGGGTATGCTCGACTTGCGGAAACTCCTGGCTGAGATCCGACCCGACGCGAAGGCTCGGAGAATCCGGACGCTGGAGATCAGGGAATCGTTGCTCAAGCTCCTGTAGTCGATCGAAGAGCCTGTCGTATTCAGCATCCGATATGCTGGGTCTGCCCTTATAGTACTGTTTCTGGAATTCTATCAGTTTCTCGACAAGAGCGTTGACTTCGCTCTCTGCCCGGTCACGGGTCAATCAGCTGACCTTACAAAAGCATCGTTAAATCCACGGGCGCGGAACCAATACAGGACCGTGCCACTTTCATCTTCGCTCAGAGGACCGACCAACACCCTGTAGATGCCACGCGCCCCAGATCCGGTAGTAGCTACTTCAATAGGATAGTTTTTGGAGTAGGTTGCTTCCAGGCTGCGAGCCAGGGCTTCGTCACTGTACGCTCCGAGTTGAACAAAATACGTTCGCCCCTTGGTCAAATCGCCTATGAGCTCCGGTCGAGCCGAGAGATCAGGCCCTTTCCTCTCAATAGCCGCCGCTACCTCGGCTTCTCGGGACACTTCGACTTTTTCCTCTCCGACTGCTCCTTCTTCGGTTTTTTCGGTTGTCTGCGGTGTCTCTATCGCAGTTTCCTCGCGAGGCTCGGGTTCATTTGGCCTGACTGCGATTCTTTCTCCGATCTCTAATTCCGGGGGCTTCGAAGGAGCCTCCGCCACCTCCGCTGTTTTTTCTTCCGGCATTTCCGGCTCATCCGGGCTAATAGCAATCGCCTCGGATTCCTCCAGTTGCGGAGGATTCAGGGATTCGGTGGGCTTTGCAAGATCGGTATCTTCTGGCGGTGACGGATCACCGGGACTAAAAGCTATCTCTTCGCCAATTCCTACTGCAGGTGGATCAACCCCTGTTTCCGGTGTTGTCTCACTTGGCAGTTGGGGATCCTCCGGCACAAGAGCCATCTCCAGCGATTCTTCGAAACGAGGAGGATCCAATGTTTCCTCCGGTGCACCGGCCGGAGTAGCGCTTTCAGTCTCCTCGGGGGGCAGAGGATCCAAGGTGCCAACTGCCATCAGCGTTTCCCTCGTCGGCTGAGGGGGTTCGGGAGTCGTTTCCGCTACATCCGCGGCCTGGATTTCTTCCTTCAATCCGGGCTCCTCTTTCTGCTCCTCGGCTACTTCGACCCTCGGTGATTCGACCTCCAGAGCGACTGAAGACTCTCCCTCCCGTGGCTCTGAATAGAGCTCCTTTTGAGGATCACGAGCTGCCTTTTCGGCGATAAGAGCCTCTTCGGGGGATGTCTCCTTTCCAGCCTCTGCCGCTTGCACGACTTCGGCCACCCCCACCTCTCGAACCGCCTCTTCCGTCTCTTCGACGCGAGGGATTTCCTCTTTTGCCCCGGCCACCTCTTCAACCTCTTCTTCGGGCAGGCCGACGTTCGGATTGATGTCAGGATCCTGGCTGCTCGTCAGCTCCTCAGCTCCTGGTGGAACATCACTACCGAAATCAGGGACGATTACCACTCGAACGCGTTCCACATCGCCTTTATTGATGCCCAACCGTTGCGCGGCTTTGTCAGAGAGGAGCAGGAAGAGATTGGGGTTATCTCCTATACGCTTTAAAACGGTAACCTGAACGCTTCTACCGTTTCTTATATTCTCTACTTCTACCACAGTTCCATTGGGAAATGAGTTCGAGGCCGCAAAATACCCATCGGATTCGAATTCGCCTCTCCGTATCTGAGTGGCGTTACCCTCCCAGATTTCGTCACTGTATAGGAATAGCGTCAAAAGGAAGAAAGATAGCGTAGTGATACAAAACAAGCGCCAGTTCATTTAGAGTTCTCCTACTCTAATATTCGGTCGCTCCTCGCTCAACACTGAACTCAAAAAGAAAGCGTCGTATCCCTTTTAAAATACACCGAAAATTATCATTTGAAAACATCATTCTGGTGCCCTTTGTCCCGTAAGATCCCCAGTTCAGTGACCTGTTTCGGACCAGCTGCCCGAGGCCGTTGAGTTCTTGTAGTTGCTGCAGATTCGATCGATTTCCACGGACAAATCCCGACCCAGTAGCAATCCCAGTTTTTCCTCATTGAGCTCGCTTTCTCTCCCCCAGTTGTTCCGAGTCAACTCGCCGCGGCCCACGAGAACCTCCCTCTTTACCTCATAGCAGTAGTACTGAACCGTGCTCTCAAGCCGTTTTAAATCCTCTGCAAAGGGGGCAGATAGCAGGGTCACCCTGGCGACGACCAGATAATGAGCGCCCCCATCGGCAGCGGCATCGATGAGCTCTTTGAACTCGGCGAGCTTCCAGTGAACCCTATAATTCGGTCTCACATCATCAAACACAATGTGATTCAGATCGAACAGTCCATCAAAAAGCCCCTCTTTTACAGGCATGCCGCTGACCGCACCGTTTGGGGAGAGGGGAGCAGTGGTGTCCACAGGAGAGGAGTCCGATCGCTCCAGATAGATGAAAAAGGTATCTGCACCCGGACTGAACGAAACCACGAGAATAAGAAAACACAGCAGCAGCCCCTGCCTTTTCATTGACCGGTCCCTCCGTTCCTGTTAGTATGCTCCCGAGGCGTTTATCGCCTGACTCTTCTATCTACATCGGTCGCGGAGACCATAAAAAACAGCACCCTTGAAGTGCAAGCTTTTTCCGTAAAAAAATATAGCGAGAACCTATGCCTCTAACCTATTTTGTTATTCAGGTCAAAACTCGGGGCGAAGAGAAGTATCTCTCCCTAGCAGAGCAAGCGTTGGAACCTCTGAACGTCAAACTGATCTGGCCGAGGCGTCGCCTTCGTATCCGGCGCCGAGGTAACTGGCGGGAGATCCTTTCGCCGATCTTCCCCGGCTATCTCTTTCTCGAGGTCGAAGAGATTGATCCCGAGCTCTACTGGACGCTCAAAAAATCACCCGGATTTTTCCGTTTCCTCAAAAGCAACCATGATATACGGCCC
>CAZLRN010000452.1:0-3913 GCA_964561715.1 uncultured Spirochaetales bacterium | reverse complement strand
TCGTAATACTGAAGAAGCTTCAAAATGCAACCGGATCTGGCTCATCACAACCAACAACAACAAAACAGGCCAGGCTTTCTACCGAGCGATAGGGCTGCGCCAGTGTGCGGTTTACTCGAATGCTGTCACCGAATCGCGGAAGTTGAAACCGGAAATTCCCGAATATGATGAAAAAGGCATACCTATTAGAGATGAGATCGAATATGAGTGGATACTACGCAGTTCATGACAGGGTCGTAAAGGTTGCAGTTGTCACCCATGATGGATCTGCGGAAGATAGCACTTCTTAGCACCATGAGGAAAGCAGAATGAGTCGAGCGAAATTCCAGGTATTGATTCTCCCATTTCGTATTGCTGAGCATGGTGTACCTGAGTTTGCGATTACGAAACGTTCTGATATGGATGCTTGGCAATTCCTTTCTGGTGGAGGTGAGGATGACGAGACTCCCCTTCAAGCGGCAAAACGAGAAGCAATTGAAGAAGGCGATATTCCGCATGATTATGAATTAATAGAATTAGATTCCGTGGCTTCAATTCCTGCTGTATGCTTCGGAGCCCGTAAGGAATGGGGAAGCAGTGCATATGTTATCCCTGAATACACCTTTGGAGTGGATATGAAAAATAGAGATTTGACGCTTAGCTCGGAACATACGGAGCTCCAATGGTTGAAATATGAAGAAGCCCTTGAGAAATTGACATGGGATAGTAACAAAACGGCATTATGGGAACTAAATGAGCGCATAACAAACTGATGAACCAGATTTTGGCTCGTGTCGCTCGCCAAAACTGGTTATCCTCATCGTCCGGCGCATTGCCAGATTGGGTAGGATCCTGAGATAGAGGATTGATGGAAGTATGAGATGAGACAACCTTTTCAGGTCTTGGTGTATCCTGCTAAGACTGTTGGCAGCAGATGGGAGTATCTGCTACTGCGACGTATTGCCAGTCGCGGTGGATTTTGGCAAGGAGTAACAGGCGGTGTTGAGGAAGATGAAAGCCTTGTGGAGGCAGCGAGGCGTGAACTCTTTGAGGAAACGAGCCTAGTTCCTTCCGCGCTTGAGCAGATTGCGTACTCGTATTCTTTTCCTATGCAAGATGAATGGCGAGACATATACGCTGCTGGAGTAGAAAAGATTGTGGAACATGTTTTTGTTGCTATTGTGGATGGACAGCAAGAACCAACAATAACCTGGGAACATGATAAATGGCAGTGGTGTGGTTACAATCAGGCCATGGGACTACTGACTTGGGCAGAGAATATCGAAGCCATGAAGCGTTGTGAGTCTTTTCTAAAGGCTCGGTTTGACACGAGGTAGTATACAATGCCGAATAACACTTATAAGGCCTCGGTTAGTCAAGAGACAAAGATGCCTCTGACAAGTAGAATCGATGTTGAGTTGTGTAGAATTTTATTAGGCTTCCTCCTAGGGCAAGGATTTTGGATTGTGGTAAGCATGCCGCACTTCTCTGGGGGAGGCCCTAATGAGTATCATATCGCTGGAGCCGACCGTTTCTTTGTCACGGGTTCTGCTATTCGCAAACCTCGCGCCAAGCTCTCCACTTCGCTACGGGGACGAAACGGCGGCTCAGCTCAGCCGTTTGGCGGCTCTCGGAGGAGATGTTGATAAATGAGAACAACTGGTAACACAGTCCTAATCACGGGCGGCGGAACAGGTATTGGCTTCGCGCAGGGCGCTGGTGCAGTGGATCGTGTCCAGGTTCAGCAATCTCAACATCCTGATCAACAACGCCGGTATCCAGCGCGCAGTTGACTTCCGCAGAGGTCCTCGCGACCTTTCCGACGCGGACGAGGAGGTCGCAACCAATCTGATTGCACCCATCCACTTGAGCGCGCTGCTGATCCCCCATCTGCGACGCCGGCAGCAGGCCGCTATCGTCAATATCTCCTCCGGGTTAGCTTTTACCCCTCTGGCTGCTGTTCCCGTCTATTGCGCAACAAAGGCGGCGATCCACTCCTTGAGCCTTACGCTTCGTTTCCAGCTCCGGGATACGCCCGTGCGCCTATTTGAAGTTGCGCCGCCGATCGTTGCCGCCGGACTCTCCGGCAGGCGTCAGCGGCTAGCAGACGACCAACACACACTGTTGCCCGGTGAGGTTGCGCAGGGCATCATTGATGCCTTGGAGAATGATGAATACGAGGTAGCTCTTGGTCCTGCAGCCGGACTATACACACAGCGAGAAGCGCTGTTTGCAATGATCAATGAATGAGCCCACGCCGCCGAACAAACCGATGGAGCGGAAAGAACCTGTGCCCACGCGAGCAAGCTCGCGACGCCTGGAACCTTCCGCTCGGCTCGGCTATTGGATGGCCCGTTGTAGCGAACGCTAGCAGGAGCAAGAAATGAAAGACCAGGCCGACGAATCAGAACAATACTCGCTTGGGCGAATCCTCGGCATTTGGGCCCTCGCTGCCATCCCAATGGGTGTGCTTAGCTGGATCGTATTTCCTCGGATTTCGCCTGACTACATCTCGGATCCCCTTCGTGCCGGCGTCACGCGGATTGTGTTGCTCACTATTGGTCTCATCTGGCTGTTCGTCCTTTCCATGATCGTCGTTCGGAAAGAAGAGGGCAATCTCCGTTGGACGACCATCAAACACAGGCTCCGCCTGAACACTCCCCACGATCCTCGAACGGGCGAACCTCGCCGCAGATTGTGGCTGTGGCTAGTCCCTTTCCTTGCCGGAACCGTGGTCTGGGAACTCGCGCTGGCGCCACGTGTCAACCGCGTTTGGGTGTCGGCCCTGCCCTTCCTCGCCGAGCCTCCTGGCTATAGCTTTGCGGCGGTGTTTGAGTCGCAGGAAATCTTGCATCGACTCGTCGGAGCCTGGTGGTTCTTTGCCTTGTTTGTAATTTTTGCCATCTTTAACACGATCCTCGGAGAAGAGTTTCTATTCCGGGGAATACTTCTTCCCAAGATGCCGAGAGTGTTGCGGAGATGGAGTTGGTTGGCAAACGGTGTGCTGTTTGGCCTCTATCATGTGCACCAACCCTGGGGCATCCCGGGATCCGTCATTAGTGGTGCCTTGCTTTACGCATTTCCGACCTGGCCCTTCCGCAGCACCTGGATGGGTGTTGTCGTGCACTCGGCTCAAAGCGCCTACTTCGCTTTCCTGATCCTCGGGATAGTGTTGGGGTCCGCATAGCAGTCCACTATGGAGAAGATCAGCAGCCTCCATGCACTCCGGGCCATCCAACCTGTCGCTGAACAGAGACGCCTTCTCGGCGCTTCGTGTCTGCGACGCTACGACTCATAGCGTGTGGCATATGCACCTGACCAGTGTCAGAGTCGGCAGAAGAGCTTGATTCTGGATCTTGACCATGTATGGTCAAAGAAAATATGCTCGCAGTACACTGGCCCCGCAGGAGGACAACACATGAGCGAAACGCCTAACAATCCCCAAGTCACGCCGAAAAAGGCGCTTCGATTTGTGCTTCTCATCGGCGTTTTGAGCTTGTTCGCTGACATGTGCTACGAGGGAGCACGCGGGACCTACGGTCCCTTCATGCAGCTGCTCGGAATGAGCGCTGCAACGCTGGGAACTGTCGCCGGCCTGGGAGAGCTGCTGGGGTACGGCTTGCGGTTCGTCTCCGGGTACATTACGGACAGGACCAAGCGCTACTGGCTTATGGCCTACGTTGGCTACACCATGAACCTCCTGGTGCTCCCTCTCCTCGCTCTGGCCGGCAACTGGTACCTGGCAGCGGTCATCCTGCTTCTGGAGCGCATCGGAAAAGCTATCCGCATGCCCGCCCGCGATGCAATGATGTCGTATGCCGGGCAAGTGATCGGACGGGGGTGGGCATTCGCCCTACACGAGGCGCTTGACCAGATCGGGGCGGTGAGCGGCCCCCTCATCATCAGCCTGATGTACTTCCTGCGACTGAAGGCG
>CAZLRN010000451.1:0-3918 GCA_964561715.1 uncultured Spirochaetales bacterium | reverse complement strand
GGCTGACAGGGGTTAGCGGGAGCGGCCTCTCGGAATTAGAAGACATAGTTTCCGGAATGGTGCACGACCAGGCTCACGTATTTCGCGGCAGAATCCTCTACCGGGGCGAAGACGTGACGGAACTTGACTGCCGGCATCTGAGGAAGCGAGGAATGGCCTACGTACCCTCAGACAGGCTTTTCAGAGGCGTCAGTCTCAGTTCGAGCATTGCGGATAACATGATTATCAATCCTCCACCGGGCCTCTTTCGCTACGGGCTGCTGCAAAAAAGCCCGATTCACGAATTCGCCGATCAACTGGAAAATAAATACTCCATAAGAGCCGATGTAGATCTTCCCATTGGGGTTCTCTCAGGAGGAAACATCCAAAAGGTGGTTTTAGCGAGGGAGTTGAGACGAATGGGAAACTTCATCCTTTTTTCGGAGCCCACCTGGGGCGTTGATCTCTCGGCCACTGCACTCATCTATGGGGAGATCCTCTCTCTCAGAGACGAGGGAAGAGCCGTTATGCTTATCTCTACTGATCTCGACGAGATCCTCTCTCTTTCCGACAGAATTGCAGTCATGTTCCGAGGCAGAATCGTCGGACTCCTCGATAACACCGCTGGTACGAGCAAAAGAGAGATAGGGCGGTATATGCTGGGAATCCGAAACGGAGACAGTCTTGCTTCCGCGAACAACTGAGCGATCAAAGAAGGCTCTCTCCGGAGGACTCATGCGCGCTTTGCAGACCGGATTGACGGTTTTTCTGGCTCTCTCTGCAGGAGTGATCGCCCTGCTCATCGTGAGCAAAGACTCAGGCGAAGCGATCAGGGCAGTGGTTCTGGGGCCTTTCCAGAATCTCTACAACTTTGGCAATATGCTGAATGCCGCTGTACCTCTTACGATGACAGGACTGGGTATCGTCATCGCCTTCAGAACCTCCCTCTTCAATCTGGGAGGGGAGGGCCAGGTGTACGCGGGAGGACTGATCGCGACGGCTGTCTGCCTGTCTCTGCCCGAAGCCTCAGGATTTGGGGGAACCCTGCTATCGCTGGCATCAGCGGCCGTTCTCGGATCCCTGATTGCGGGGGTCTCCGGCGCTCTCTATGTCAGGTGGCGAACCAATGAACTCCTCTCATCTTTTCTTATTTCAGCGGCGCTGATCCTGGTGGTCGACTTCCTGATAACCGGTCCCTTGGATGATCCCGGAAGCAACCTCCTTTCCACCGAAACGATCCCTTCCCGCTTCTGGTTAGCGCGCCTGCTGCCGCCCTCCCACCTCAATGCAACGGTTCTGCTGGTCATCCTTGGCTGCATTTTTATGTATGTGCTGCTCTTTCACACCCGCCTGGGCTACGAGATGCGGATCTGCGGAAATAATAGGGAGTTCGCCCGATACGGCGGGGTAAGGGTTGGATTCGTTCTCATGGCTTCGATGGCTCTAAGCGGTGGGTTCCACGGGCTGGCCGGTGCGGCAGCGGTGCTCGGCACCCATCACGCCTGCATCCAGGGGTTCTCATTCGGCCTTGGGTGGAATGGAATCGCCGTAGCCCTGATAGGCAGAAATCATCCTGCCGGAGTCGTTGCAGCCGCACTCCTCTACGCCTATCTCGAAGCCGGAGCCAAAGCAGCTGTGATACACACCCAGGTCTCACCGGAGATAGCCACCTTGATTCAGGCTATTATCTTCTATCTGATCACGGCTCAAGGCCTCATCTCATGGATACCAAGAGAGGGATCCCTTAAACACCGGGGAAAACCGCCTCTAAAAGGAAGAAGAAGATCATGAGCGCCTTTGTCTCGATCTTCCACAACAGTCTGAGAATCATGACGCCGCTCCTGCTTGCCGCACTCGGCGGTCTCTTTACCGAGTTGGCCGGTGTGCTCAACATCGGGCTCGAAGGGCTTATGCTCATCTCGGCCTTCTTCAGCTTTTATGTGGCCGGAACAACCGGAAGCATCCTGCTTGGAATAGTGGCAGGCTCTCTCTCTTCGGTGTTGCTCGCATTGGCCTTTGGTTACACGTGCCTGAAACTGAGGGCGAACCTTTTCATAACCGGAATCGCCACCAATCTTTTGGCTTTGGCTTCGACTGGACTGATGGCCGCGCAGCTTCTCGGACACGGAGGAGTATTTCGCTTTCCCGACTTCCCATCTCTCTCTCTTGTTCCCCAACCTGCCTGGTTGGGGCCGGTGGGAGAAATCCTGCTCGGACACAACTGGTTTATCTACCTAAGCTGGGTTGCTGCAGGGATTTCGGCTGTCGTGCTGTACCGAATTCCTTTCGGACTGCGCTTAAGGGCTGTCGGACACGATTATCGAACGGTGCGATCTCTCGGCCTCCAGCCACTTAGGTATACCTTGAGCGCCATAATCATAAGCGGCCTGGCTTGCGGACTGGCCGGCGCGTATCTCAGTCTCAGCCTGGAAGCCTTCGTGCCCAATATTACAGCCGGACGAGGATGGATCGCCCTGGTGATCATCTATTTGGGATTTCGGAGACCCTCGGGAATTATAGGCGCCTCTCTGCTCTTCGGATTGGCTGAGGCCTTCTCGAATTTCTCTCAGGGCTTTTTTGCACTCCCATCTCAGATTATCCTCTCCTTTCCCTACGTCATCTCGATTCTCGCGTTGCTCCTTTATTCGATCTGGGAGTTTCGGAGGAGTCAGGGCCGGAAATCCAAGCTCCCGCCGGGTTAAAAAAAAATTTAAAAAGCCCTTGCCATTATTTTCGAATTCCGATATAAACACTGTTACTATGTGTAGAAACACCGCAACGACATTTCTAGCAGCCACGAACCTCTGGCAGTGGTGGTGGTCAATGGGATAGGACTGTCGTCGGATTGCTGCTGAAATCCTACAGCTGATAGCCGTGACAGTCCTGAAGCGGATTGCACGGCTTTTTTCATGATGAGTTGAAAGGCCATGCAAACGAGCTTGGCCTTTTTAGCATGGAGTGGAGACAAAAAAATGATTTATCCAACAAGAGGCGAGTTCAAGAACAAAACTAGACAGGGAAACCTCATTCCGCTCTATACGGAGATCTTTGCTGATCTGGAAACACCGGTTTCGGCATTTCTCAAGCTCCGGCGCGGAGGATTCAACTTTCTCCTGGAATCGGTAGAGGGGGGATCCCAAATGGGCCGCTACAGCTTTTTGGGGCGGGACCCCAGCCTTGTCTTCGAGGCGAAGGAGAATATCGTCAACATACGACGGGGCTCCGATATTAAAAGCATTGTCACCCGCGATCCCCTCGGCGAGCTCAAGAAGCTCATTCATGAGCTCAAACCCGTCACTGATCCGGCATTGCCTCCGTTCACAGGAGGAGCGGTCGGCTACATCTCCTATGATACGGTTCGGTGGTTCGAACATCTGCCCGAGTCCAAACCCAATGATGTGGGAGCTCCGGACATGCTTTTTCTCTTTACGGACACGATCGTGGCCTTTGACAACGTCAGTCACAAACTGACGATCATTCACAACGTAACCGCAAGGGAGGGAGACAATCTGGACCTCCTCTACGATCAAGCCGCGGGGGTCATCAGGCAAGTACTGGCCGATCTACAAAAGACCCTTCCGAAGGAGGCTCTCGAGCCTCCCGCCATAGAAATCGGGGATAGGATTGTTTCAAACTTCTCGAAGTCGAAATTCATGTCTGCCGTGGAAAAGTGCAAGCAGTACATCACCCAGGGCGACGTCATTCAAGCCGTGCTTTCCCAAAGGCTTCAGACCAGCTATAAGGGAGATCCTTTCAACCTCTACCGCGCTCTGCGTATCGTCAATCCTTCGCCCTATATGTTCTACCTTCATTTCGACAACATCAAGCTCGTTGGAGCCTCTCCGGAGGTGCACGTGAGGGCAATCGGCAATAACGTCACCATCAGGCCCATCGCGGGAACTCGGCCGAGAGGCAAATCGGCACTGGAGGATCTGGAGC
>CAZLRN010000450.1:0-3940 GCA_964561715.1 uncultured Spirochaetales bacterium | reverse complement strand
TTGATGCCGAAAGTATCCTACCTAACCTTAGAGAAATCCGTCAAGGCGAACCCTTCGACCCGTAGAAGCCATACTGAGAGGGTCCCATATGTCCGGTAGAGAAACCAGAAGCTCCTTGACGGCCGGCTATGATATCACTAACCTCCCTACTAACCCTAATGCGTTGCTATGCTGCTTCGCTACTGTGCTGCTGCGCTACTGCGCTGCTTCGCTTACACGATCTATACGAAAGGCGCCGAGACAATGAACTCCGTTTTTGCCAAAACACTGTATACCGGAAAGAATGTGATCAGCGACGTATACCTGGACTTCGAAGGTAGGAACATCGTTGGTCTAGCGGACTCGCCGCAGGGTGAGGTGGTGGATCGATTCGACACCATCACACCCGCCTTTATCGATGCCCATGCCCATATCGGCATGGTGAGAGCCGGAGAGCCCTCATACGAGTCAGAGACCAATGAGAAACTCGATTCTCTTTTGGCCCATGCCGATGCGCTGGATTCCGTCCAGATGGATGACAGCTCGTTCAGAGACGCCGTAGAAGAGGGGGTGCTCTATTCGTGCATCGTGCCGGGAAGCGGTAACATCATCGGCGGCAAGTCTGCGGTGGTGAGGAACTACGCCAAGAATACCTCAGAGGCCCTTATCGCCCGGGCCGGCATCAAAGCAGCCTTCGGCTATAATCCTATGTCCACAAGAGAATGGAAAGGATCGAGACCCTTCACACGAATGGGAGCGTTGGCGCTGCTCAGACAGAAGCTTCACGATGTGAGACTGAAGATGCAGAAGGAAGAGGAGCAGAAAGGGGAAGATAAGGAGAAGGTCACCTACACCGCCGAAGAGACTGTGCTCAAGACCCTTTTAGAAAAGAAAGATTTCATGCGCGTGCATGTTCACAAAATAGATGATGTAGCCGCTCTGCTTCGGTTCAGCGATGAGTTCGACCTACGAATTGTGGTGGACCATGCAGGAGACATCAACGATCCCCATATCTTTGAGGAGTTGCGCAGGCGCGATATTCCGGTGGTGTACGGGCCGGTGGATTCTTTTGCCTACAAAGTCGAGCTGAAACACGAGAGTTGGAGGAACATACAGCATCTTTTGGATTCCGGGGTTACCTACGGGCTGATGACCGATCATCCGGTAAGCCTCCAGAAGATGCTCTTTCTTCAAACCCGCTGGTTTGTTCGCTGCGGCCTGACAAAGTCACAGGCCATCGAGCTTGTCACTCTGAAAAACGCGACTATTCTCGGAATCGAAGCCCAGCTGGGCACACTAGAGAAGGGTAAATGGGCATCCTTCTGCTGCTGGAACGGCGATCCCTTCGATATAACGAGTCATCCCCTTGCGGTATATGGAGAGGGGACTCTGCTCTTCAAGGATTGATCTCGGCGCGTCAGTGACGCTTTTCCATCCAAGCGATGAGATCTCCGAGCACCTCATCGTGGCTCGTATCGTTATCCAGTTCATGATAGCCTCCCGGATACTCGATCCTCTCTTTGTCATC
Organism: uncultured Spirochaetales bacterium; assembly: GCA_964561715.1. Taxonomy (GTDB): domain Bacteria; phylum Spirochaetota; class Spirochaetia; order SZUA-6; family CAZLRN01; genus CAZLRN01. Next base: position 2,433 of record CAZLRN010000450.1, on the reverse strand, counting down.
CAGGGCCATGTCTTCGTAGAACCTTCGACTTGCCTCTGGCGGAACGACACGATCCGCGCTTCCGTGAAGCATTAGGAGAGGAACGGAAAACTCGGGCGCACGGGAAAGGGTCCATGTGATAGCGTTCTGCAACTCTGCTGCGAGGCGTGTGGTTCCCCTGCTATGGGTCAGAGGATCTTCGTCGCTGGCCTTTACGACTTCGGGATCCCGCGACATATCCGCGTCGTTCAGGCCCGCCTTCATAGAGAAGCGAGGCCAGATTTTGCTGAGAACTCGTCCCAGGGCCATCTTCCATGCTGGAACCCCAACCTCTCCGATGGCAGGCGCCGAGGCGATGACACCTGTCAGTCCATCCGGGTAATGCAGGGCGTACTCCAAAACGATGAGACCTCCCATGCTCTGGCCCATGAGAAAGACGGGAAGCTCCCCATCTATATCTCTCACAAGACCAACGAAAGCCCTCACATCCCCTCTCAGCTCCTCCCAGGATCCTATATACCCCCGTTGTCCGGGCGAACGGCCGTGACCCCTGAGATCGAAGCTGTAGAGCGCCTTGGAGCTCTTAACGAGGCTTCTAACCAGATTTTCGTGCCTGCTGCTGTGATCGCCGAATCCATGAATGTAAATAAGAGCCGACCGGTATCTGCCGTCGGGTGCCCATTTTTGATAGTAGAGCTCGAGGCCCCCAAACCCCTGAAAAAAGCCTTCGCTATGCAGCATCTCAGCCTCCTCGGGCCTCAGACTTCGATCTCCAGCTGCTCGTCTTTTGGTATCTCATAGACCTCGCAGTCAACTGCATAGGTTCTCTCCGGAAGTACGATCAACACATTGGCAACCTCGCTATCCACGGTAAAGGGGGCGTGATGCCAGACTCCTGCTTTGAGAGACACAAAGGTCCCTTTGGGAACGTGAAAAGCCTCTATCCTGTCAAGCGGGATTTCGCCCTTCGGTGTGGCAGGAGCGACGTGGATCAGAACATCCGCGTCAAGCGGCAGGATTCCCTCCCCGCATCCGTCATGATACTCCGTCATATCCACTACAGGGGGTCGCTTGAGAACCCGGCAAACCGAAAAGGAAGCCTTTGTGTTGATGCCCAGATCGAGAGGAGCCATATCTCGGAAAAACTCCACGGGTTCATCACCAATCTTGACAGCCTTGGGGTTGATGAGATGAGCGAAGGTACCGTAGGTGTTGAAATTTTCCCTCGTCAGCTCTTTAGCCTTCAGCCTTTTCACCTGTTCTTCCTCCTCGATAGTACTAATGAATACTATTCTTTTTTATATGGGTGAACAAGCGCGGGGCTGCTATTCCACTCGCTTAAATGGATGAACAGGCGCATGGTTGCTATCCCACTCGCTTTCCCCCTAACGTTGTGCCCGATCTTCTGCATGACAAGTGCCGGGGGTTGAAGTACAATGTTCGGCAGCCAGAAAAGGAGGAGCCAATGAAAGAGACTAAGAAAGGGCGGGGGCGGCATTACGATTTCTCTCCGGTTCCGAGCATATCAAATCGGGACATCGGTTACGCCGTTGCTTTACTGGACGAATTATCAGAGCGGGTGTTCGATCAGATATCCGATTTGCCGCAGGAGGCCCTCGAGTTTCTTCCAGAGGGTAGCTACCTGCAAATCGGGAAGCTCGTGCTCCACATGGCATCGGGGGAAGCGAGTTGGGTAAGCCGCATCACGGGAAAAGCCATCCCTGCGGACCTGCAAAAAGAGCTCGAACGCTATAGAAGAGAAAACTTGGGTGACGCCTTCACCGCGACAATGGATGCATCGAAGCTTATCGAGCTGTGCAGAAGGGTACGGGAGGAGGTGACCAAACCGGTCCTCTCGCAGATCTCTGATATCGACACATTCTTCGAAAGTGAACGAGGCCCGTCTACTATCAGAGAGGGTCTCATGCATCTCGCCTGGCATTGGATCTATCACAGCGGTCACATCGGGCTGACCCGGCTGCTCTGGGGCTCGGACTATGACTGGACCTTTGCCTGAAGAGCCTGTAGACCGCTATCGGTCCGCAGACCGCTACCGGTCCGCAGACCGCTACCGGTCCGCAGACCGCTATCGAGTTATGGTTCCAGGATCACTTTAAAGAGCGGTTGCTTGCCTTCATGCAAGGCGTGAAACCACTCCGGACCCTCCTCCAGAGGAACGACCTTGCTGATCAGGGAATCGACCTTGACCCGACCCGAGGCGATGAGGTCTACGGAGGCGTCGAAATCACGGTTTGATGCGGCTGAGCCCTTAAGATCGATCTCCCTCATGACAACAACCTGAAGGGGGAGGGGTATCTCCGGCGCCCAGTTCCCGATAAGGACCAGAGTTCCCCCTTTTCGAACCACCGAGAGGGCCGTGTTAATCGACGCTGGCAGGCCAACGGCATCCAGACACACATCGACCTCAGACCGGCCGGTCTCTCTGCAAAGCAC